>JAFGVJ010000385.1 GCA_016938055.1 Prolixibacteraceae bacterium | reverse complement strand
GTTTTCGCGTTGTTTGGCAATGAATTCCCTGATGAAATGCATCAGCTTCACCGAGTTAAAATGGTCGAGGTTACCGGTGGGTTCGTCTCCAAAAAGTACGGTAAATTCGGGGTTGATGGCACGGGCGAAAGCCAGGCGCTGGCGCTCGCCGCCCGAAAACTCAAAGGGTTTCTTCTCGTACGAGAGGCTGGTAACACTCAGGTTTTTCACCAGACTTTCGATGGCATTGAAATAAGCTTCCGACTCGGGTTTGTTTTGAATCAACTCGGTCAAACCCACATTCTCGAGTGCCGAAAAATTGGGCATCAGGTTGGTGCTCTGGAAAATGAAACTGTAGTACAACAAACGGATCTCGTAGCGTTCATCTTCCTGGTCTTCCCCCCACATGTCGGCTATGTTGTGGACATGATCATCGGTGGGATAAAAATAAATGGCCGAAGATTCGTTGTTCACGGTTTGGGTCATCAAACCCAGGGTCTCCAGCAGGGTGCTCTTGCCTGAACCAGAAGGGCCCAGCAAAACCGTAATTTTTCGCTTGGGAATGATCAGCTCTTTAGCATCTAAAACCGGTTTTCCCTCATTATAAGAACACGATAATTTTTCAATATAGAAAAGCGTCTTTTTTGGATCGACACTATGCTGGTTCGGTTGATCTGACATTTGCGGACTGATTAATTGATGTAATCCTTGTACAAATATTCAATAAAATCCTGATCGCCAAATTCATTCGCGTTGTGAGGAAAAATCCGTGAATCAATCCAATAATGCTTCATGCCTGAGCCGGTTCCCATTGGTATCCTGAATGAAGCCTTGAAATTGTTATATTCCTTGTTGTATTTGGCAAAGTAGCGGGCATATTGCTGCTTCAGGGCAGGATCTTCTTCCACCGTACCATTGGTCAGGTGATACAGGTATTCATAAAAGATGGTCCACATATGGTCTTCAAAGAAATCTTCGGTCAAAAGGTTTTGTCCGTCGTAAATACTCTGAATATGCCCCTTGGTGATACACCAGTCGATGAGGTATTCATAGAGCATCACATCGGGGAAGCGCTGTGGTGAAATCACATCGAGCAGTTTAATGTCCTTGTATTTTTCTTTTCCGCCCCAACCTGTCAGAATCGCCGACAGGGTGTACAGGCTAAGCGTATCAACGGCTTCGTTTACTTCGGGGAAATACCCCAAAATATCGACCAGAATTTCACCCCAGCCATACACGATGAATGATCGCGACTCGTTGGGCGAAAGGGCCAGTTCATCGGTTGGGATGAGGCGTTCCAATGATTTCTTGATGGAATAAAGATCATCCTGTGACATGAGCAATACATCCTGATAAATGGGATTCTTCATGCCACTTTCGAAACGTTTGACATAGCCGGTATTGTATACCTGTCCGTTCTTTTGAAAAACGATGTCGAGTTTATCTTTCGAAATTTTTTGTTGTTCCAGTTTTTTAATGAAGCTGGCCAATTCCTTGGCGTTTTCAGGTTTGATTTTTCCATTGAGGTATTCCGAAATGCCATCGAGCTGATGGTTCACCTTTTCATCAATCATCATCAAACTCTTTTCGATGTCCTTTTGCAATACCTGTGGGTGGATGCTTCCACCATCGGGGGCCATTTTAAAATAGCCGGGAACACCCAAATCGGCCCTGATTTCAACCACATCGCGTTGTTTGGTGAGCACATTACCACTCGTGGCAGCACCATTTTCAGCCGATTTCCGGGCAACAATTTTTTCCATAATGCCCTGCACCTGAGTCCTAAAACCATCGTAAGCCGGTTTCACATCCAGGGCAACCTGATGATGTACCTGATAGGCCATGAGGTTCACATTTTTGCGAACCATGAGGTTGACCAATTCATCGGTTGTCACAAAAGTTGCATCGTTGGTGGTTTTGCCATCACAATCAGTCACCTGGGTCCGGCTATGGTTCCCGGCATCGCCAATGAGAATCACGAAGTTAGACTCCCCAGCTGGCGGATCAAAACGTTCAATGGCTTTCTTGATACCATAAAACACCGCCTCTTCGGGATCGTTGTTGCAACGGTTAAAGGTAGGAGTCATGTATCGGCTCAACAAACTGTTGACACCGTTATAATTGGAAGTAAGGTCGCGGGTATAATGAATGGTATTGGCATTGCCCTCGGCTGCATCGCGGTAAATCAGTGCTCCAAAACGATAATTGTTGGCACTTTTCAGCAAGTCGCGCATTACTTCCTTCACAGCAGTTTGAATGGATTTGGAATAAGGCACCATGCTGCTGGTTCCGTCGATTACAAATATGACATTCACGTTCCGCAAAGAACCCGACATGGAGTCGATTACATGTTTGATGGTAGCAAATTCGTCGCTCGAGAGCGTGCCTCCTTTTGCAGAGCGCAAATCGCCTATGACCCCAACTTTTGAAACACCATTGTAATTATCGAGTACCGGAAAACGGTCAACTTCACCAATGGCACGTTTGTAATAATAATTGGATGGTTCAGTGTACAAAGTGGCACCTGTGACAGATTTCGATGTATAGATTTTAGCCTTTTGCTGCTTTGATTTTCTTTCAGCTACTGCTTTATCATCCCAGTTTACTTCCAGGGCCAAACGGTGGTTCCAGGCAGTGGTTTGTGATTTCAATACCCAACCCTTCACCAGGGCAGCATCGCGTTTCACGTCAAGAATCTGAGGTGTTTCGGCCAGCAAATAGGCTGTGGGTGTTTCTTTATAAACATAGTTGATTTGGTAAACCAGCGCTGCATTGATGGAATCCGAAGGATAGCAGCGGGGATGTGCATAGTATTCAGGGGCACGGATTACCTGTTGCTCACCGCTAATAATGTTCAGCACCATGGCTTTTTTATTGAAAATTCCGTCCTTAAACTCCGGCAGGTTCACATCGCGGGTTTTCAGGCAGGTTCGCCATAACAGCATCTCTGATTTATTGACCCAGGCTGCTTTGGAATCGGCTCCGGCCAAAAGATTTCCACGAAAATCGGCATCGTCGAGACCAACAACCTGAATGGCTGTAGGTGATTCGGCTATCACATACATCGCCTGCATAAAATCCATGCGTTTCCCATTAGGCGTTTTGCATGTTTTATCGGTATACAAGGGGTTGCCAGGTCGGTCAGAAAAAACTATCCACAAATCTCCCTCCTTATCTTTTCCGGGAAGCCCTTCTGAAGCATTGTCCATGGGCATCAGGTATTTCCCGGGTGTCCTCATCACACTATGCTGCCCCCAAACAGTCAATGATGCAAGCATCATTAACACCATGCAGCCAGTAAACAGATAGATTCTTTTCATACGCTCTGTTTTATCCGAAACTTAATCAAAATTTTTACTATCGTTTTCAAAACCAGTCCAAGATAGCATTTCAAAATTAACAGCGAAATCAGCAACTCCAAAATCTTTTGCTTAAAAAAAACCTGTTGACTGAAATGCACTTCAAAAATATTAAAATCCAAATACTTACCAAAGGATTTACCGCATGCTTTATTTTTGATGAACCAAGGATTACATTCAAGGGAGTACATCATTAGATCTTTCCCATGAATTTTTTTGTTAATGATTGTTAATTGGGTGAAAATTCATGTTGATCGGCAGAGAAAAGTTCGAAGGCAAAATTCAACTGTTCGGGATTACCCATGACATAAGCAATATCGTTGGAATGAAAAACAAGCCGGGGTGTTGGATGTTCAATGATTTCGCTGCCTCTTTTAATGGCCAGCAAGGTGACACCGGTTTTGTTTCTCAGACGGGAATCGATGAGGGTTTTGCCCTCGATGAATGATCCGTTTTCGACTTTCACGGCAGCAATATTCATGTTGGGCAAATCGTCGAGCAGGGTGGGTCTGTTGATGGTGTCCTTTTCGATGAATTCACCAAGGCTCATGCTCCGGATGTGGTTGAGAATGCGGTTCAACTCCTTTTGCGGATAGAGTTTTTTGATCAGAATCCGGTTAAACATGTCGATGGCAATTTCGAATTTCTCGGGGAAAACCTGATCGGCTCCCAAGTCGTACAACAGTTTCACATCTTCGACATGCTTAACCCGCACAATGATGTGCACCTTTTTATTCAGCAGACGAACTTTATCAACAATGGCCATCGATGGGATCAAGCTGCCCACCGAAACCACCACGATTCCGGCTGTATCAACATGAGCTTTCATCAGAATGGGCTCATTCACAGCATCGCCATACACAACAGTCTCCCCTCTTTCAATGCACTCTTTTGAAATAAGCGGATCAAAAATGATGGATATGTATGGCAGCTTGTTGTATCGTGCCATTTTTGCCAGTTTTAAAGCACTGGGATCCTTCCCGATAATCACCAGATGATTGTCCATTTCGGGAGTTTCAATTTCTTTCAGGGGGAACATCCCATTGACCAGTATACCCGGAAGGTTCAATTTCAACAGCAAATTGGCCAATGGTGGTGATGCCTTGATAATGAAGGGCGTTAAACCCATGGTGATGACCGCTACCGAAAGAAACAACTGGTAATACTCGTTTGACAGGATGTTGTTGGCCTGCCCAATTTTGGCCAGTATAAACGAAAACTCACCAACCTGGCTTAGTGCCAGACCAACCATCACTGTACCCTTGAAAGTATGGCCAAGAATAAAGCCTGTCCCCCCGGCCACGATGCTTTTAATGAACAATACCAACATCACACTCATCAAAACCAACTGAAAATTATCCACTACAAACGACAAATCAAGCAACATCCCGATAGACACAAAAAAGAAGCTGGTGAAAGTATCCTTAAAGGGAATCAGGTTCGAAAATGCGTTATGACTGTAGGGCGATTCGGAAATCATCAAACCGGCCAGGAAGGCCCCGAAAGCGAGCGACATGCCCAGCTGATAAGTGAGCAGGGCGATGGCCAGACAAATCAGAAAAATGCTCATCATGAACAATTCCTGGTTGCGGGTGAGGGCTATCAGATGGAGTAAGCGAGGCAACAACCACTTGTTACCGGCATACACCAAGCCAATAATGAACGCTGCTTTGATGATCAGCACCACCACTTCGCGGCCAATGTCCATCTGAGCATTGCCCAACATGTTGGTGAACAACAACAAGGGAACCAACATTAAATCCTGAAAAATAAGGATGCCAAGCACCGTTCTGCCATAATTGGAGGTAAGTTCCGATCGTTCCTGCAGGAGTTTCAACACCAGGGCTGAACTGCTCAGGGCAGCCAGAAAGCCAATGAAAATCCCCGTTTTCCAGTTGAGACCATAAAATCCCGACACCAGATAAAAGGCACCTGCGGTGACAAATACCTGAAACAAGCCTCCTAAAAATACGATCCGCCTGATTTTCAGCAAATGCTTCAGTGAAAATTCCATCCCGATGGTGAACAACAGGAGGATGACCCCTATCTCGGCCAGTAATTCAATTTCGTGTTCGGCATGTACAATAGATAGCAAATGAGGACCTGCAACAATTCCGGTCATAAGATACCCCACAGCCGTTGGCACTTTGATACGGTTAAAGACCATGTTCACCAGGGTTGACAAAGCAAAAATGATGACAATATCTTTTAACAGGTTAATCTCCATCGGTTTAATAATAAATTGTAACAATTCAACTTCATCAGCTTATTCCACGAGTAACAACCCGCCCATAAACATCCGGCCCTATGCGCTGCTTTTCAAGCACAATTTACTTTGTTTGACTAAAACACCAAGCATACGTCGGTATCAATTTCAAACAAAAGCCACAAAAACAATAATACCTGAAAGATGAAACCTGCAACTTTGGGTGGCTTGGATGGGCTTCTTGTTCTTTCCCCTTGAAAAATTTTCACTTCTTCTGAAAACAAAGTAATTTGGCCATTGCTTTATTCATTACACAAAATTATCGTTAAACCTCATGAGAAACGAAAACGAAAAATACTGCTTCAGCTGTGGAACGACGATGGATTCCAGGGCCGTAATTTGTCCAAAATGTGGTGTTCCCCAGCCCGATATCAACCGGAACACCAGCGTGAACACCCGCTGGCTGGCAGTCTTCCTGCTGGCCTTAATCGTGGGAGTTTTTGGTGCCCACCGGTTTTACACCGGCCGTATAGGTAGCGGAATATTGATGCTGATCACCATTGGAGGGCTGGGTATTTGGTACCTCATTGACCTGATCATGATTGTGACCGGAAATTTCACCGATGCCTACGGAAGACCGATCAAACCGTCGGAAACCAGGTAGTAACAGCCCAAGCAAAAGCACATGAGCGCTGTACAGTTCTTTGTTCCCTGCTTCGTGAACCAGTTTTACCCCGGAGTGGGGATCAACATGCACCTGATTTTTCAGAAAATCGGGATGGAAGTGCTATACAATCCGAAACAGGCTTGCTGCGGACAAATGGCTTTCAACGCGGGCGATTGGCCCGAGGCCCGTAAACTTGCCCAAAAATTCATGTTCGATTTCGATACAAATACGCCCATTGTCAGCCCTTCGGCCTCCTGTTCGTCGTACTTAAAAAATTACTTTCACAAATTGTTTGAACCCGGTACAGCTGCTTATGAACGCTTCCAGGCACTCACACCCAACATTTTCGAATTATCTGATTATTTGGTGAATCAATTGCAGATTACCGATTTGGGGGCAAGCTTCCCCCACAAAGTAACCTTTCATGATGCCTGCAGCGCCCTGCGTGAGTACCGGCTGAAGGACGAAGCCCGTATCCTACTGTCAAAGGTCAAGGGACTTGAATTGGTTGAGATGACGGAGCGTGACGAGTGCTGCGGCTTTGGCGGCACTTTCGCCGTGAAACACCATCATATTTCGCAGGCCATGGTGCAGCAAAAAGCCGACCGCGCCATCGAGACCGGCGCTGAATACATTACTTCCACCGAAACTTCCTGTTTGCTGAACATCGAGGGCTACCTCAAAAAGCAAAAGCTGCCCATCAAAGCACTACATTTTTCGGAAATTCTGGTGAGCGGGTGGTAAAAAGGGAAGGCGGTTGAAAGCGATGGAAAGCGTTTGCAAACGTTTCAATAGTTGCAATAGTTGTAAATGACTGATACTTAATAATACTCAAAGAATCAATTGCTACATCCCCATTGATCAGCCCGAATGCTTGTCCTCACTCACCACATATTCAAGTATGTCGGCTGGCTGGCAGTCCAAAGCTTTACAAATGGCCTCCAAAGTGCTGAAACGAATGGCTTTCGCCTTTCCGGTTTTTAGGATGGACAGGTTCGACAAGGTCAAATCTACTCTTGCTGACAGTTCATTCAGCGAGACTTTTCGCTTGGCCATGATCACATCCAGGTTAACTATAATGGGCATAATTTAAACTGTTAAATCGTTCTCGTTCTGGATTTCAACACCTTTTTTAAAAATTGATGCGATGATCAGTATCACTGCTGACATTAAAATAAAAGTTTTGTTATCTGTCCAAAATTGGTTAAGCGCTGCTACTTCATATCCACGTGCCAGCAAATTCTTGACTACTTGCTTCGCCACACTACTTAAAATTCCGATAGCAAATGAGCAGTAGCTAAGCAAGCTGATCTGATTTGCAACAAAATTATTAAATGGATTCGACAAGTCCAGTTTATGAACGAGTCTGATTACCAAATAAAATAAACAGGCTTTTAACAGTGCAACTATCAGAATGAATCCATATACCAGGTAAAAAACCCATTCACTTTGTGCATGTACTGTACTCAAATCCAACTTTTGATAAAGGTTCCCAAGCCATTCGGGTTTGAAAATACTCATCACGAAGTTTACAATGAAACCACCAGCCTCGACACACAGGCTAACAAAGATGGCCCAGGCAAGAACCTTTAGGCCAATGAATACAACTTTTTCTGATTTGTCCATGATTGATGAAGATTAAATTTAGGCGAAAGATAATATTTATTTATTGTTTTTCAATAATTAATTAATCTTAATCAATGAAATATTTTTTCTATAACCAAATTTCATCGAACAAATTTCAAATGGAAGGAATTGGAAATAAAACATTAGAATACATATACCCCAATACTGGCCGATACGGAAAAGTAGCGGATCCAATGTTGGTCATTATTCACAAAAGTGTTGATATTGTTTGAATATTCGAGGCTGAAATAGAAGCGTTTCCATAAATCGATGCCCAAACCCCCCACATAACTCAAGTTGACTTTATTCATACCTTCTTCGATCCGTTGATCGGGATAAAGCACATCATCGTCCCAAACAAAAAAATCGGTTCGAAAACCTCCATAAACCCATGTACATCTCCCCTTGCCCAAGGGAAAATAGTATTTTAAAAGTAAATCAGTGCTCAGTAAATAGTATCGGTTTTCGGCAATTTGGCTTAACCCAAGTATGGTATCAGGCTGACCAATAATATATCTAATTGTATTAGATCGAAGTCCTCGTAGTTTTGTAAATCCCGCTCGCGGATAAAAGGTAAGGGAGGGGCTGAGAGGAATATTCCCCGACAAACCCAAAGAAGTATTCAGGGCAGCACCCACCATTTCTGTATTTTCACTGTAATCCCGATATTGATCAAATCCATAATAATGAACCGTATAGGTATGAAAATTACCTTTGGTGTAAAAAGCCAGATTTCGTTTATTGGTTTCTTGTGCTGAAAGGCTGATACCCAAAGCGAGCAAGCACAAAGTCGGAAGAAATTTATTGATCGCTTTCATTTTTAATCAATTTAAGTTGTATTATTCTTTGCTTGAATTGTTGGAGTTACTTAAAACTCATTCAATTTCAATTTTTTGGAATAGCTCCATCTGTCCCAGCCATATCCTGCCGTCTTTTAAAAATCGTTCTTCAGGTTTGCTGAGTTGATGGCTTAAGCCTGGTACGATCATTCGTATCCAGTACTGACCGGTTTTCAGGGGATCGGCATTGCCCTCGGGTTGAAGGATGGAATCCTTACAGGAAAAAAGAAAAAGCACTAACAAAATGACCGGGGTATATATTCCATGTTTCATGGCTGTATGTTTTATAAGGTGATTACCAGGCTGAGCATGGCATTCGCTGATTGAAAGCTATACTCATCAATTCCTATAGTTACCGGAAGATAATCTTCATAGGCATTCGTTTTCCCAACAAGACCTTTGTTCAGGCTGAAATCGAGCCCAACTTTTTGAGTAATGGAATACCGGGTACCTGCCAGGAGAGAGAAATCGTGAAAGGCTGTGGGTGGGTTACGGCGTCTTTGGGCCATCCGGGGATTTTCAATTTCAGGATAATAGATAAATCGGGTAAAGCCATAAGCGATACCGAGAAAAGGTTTCCATTTACCTTTTTGATAATTTATTTTAAAAGGGACAGACAGTTGATTAAAGGGTTTGTTGAATAATCCGGTATTCAACTCGTTCAGGATCGCGTTAGTCTGGATTTGTGCAAAATCACGTTCGATGTATGACAGTGATGCATCTACAGGTTTTCTTTGGCGGTAATCGGCTATGGGATAAATGGAATGCATTTCCATACCAACCGAAAAAGCCCAGATGGGATTCCTGAAAGGCAGGTTTACAGCTAATCCCATGTGGGCGCCCAATTCCATGGGATTGCTGATGGTGCTGACATTGTGTTGAAACCAGTGCCCTGTTGTACCGGTATAGCAATCGATCGTGGGTTGGGCAGGCAATACTGACTGTATGGACAGCAACAGTAAGGTGAAAATTCCTTTTTGTTTCATTTCCTTTTGCTCATTGTTTTCACCCATGATGATGCGGTGGATCGGAATGGTGGCACTTGCACCCCCTGAAATAATTACCAGTTCAGCCTTCTTCTTTACAGAATCGAAAAAGAGTGTGGCGCTTTCAATCGAAGATAACTGTTCAATAACCAGGGTATCGCGGACTGGTTCCGCTTCCAGCCAAACCGTATCGGTAATGTAAATGTATTCGTATACAATCAGGGTATCGGGCTGAGCATTTGCCAGACTGGCCAGTAGCATCAGAAGGGCCGGAAGATGATACTTAATGAGGCTTTTCAAGGCAAATGGTATCATGGATGATAACCTGTTTTTTAACGACGACTATTGTTGACTGATCGAAGGGGCTTGTTGCCGTGGGTTTGACCAGCATAGAATTATTATCACTTGGAATCGACAACGAATCTGCCTGCACTTGCATGGTATCAGCCACAACAACAGGTTCGGGAAAATTGTCGGGTTTGGAATTGGATAAATGCAGACTTGCCAAAAAAATGCCCATACCCACCAATGAAACACCTGCTACAGAAATGAACAATTTACCTGTTAGCGATAGGCTTTGCTGAATGAAGGACTCAGTTAATGGTAAAATAGCAGAAGAAATTGAACCCATTGGTATTTCGAAACTACGGAAACCCCGTCGGAAAATTACATCAATCCGATTGGGCAACAATAGCAGGAAGAAAATCATTCTTTTTTGCTTTTTTTCGTCCGGTTTCTTTTCAAGGGCTCGTTCATAAAGCAATTCCTGTGCTTTCTTTCGGGCGCGTGCCAGATGCGACTTCGAGGTTCCGGAACTTATATCCAGCATCCCGGCAATCTGCTGATGCTTGTATCCGTCAATCACATACAGGTTAAAAACTGCTTTATGGTGTTGGGGCAGAGCATCAATCACATCCAATAACTCATTGGTACTGAACGATGCTTCTTCAATTGCACGCCGTTTGTTTAGTGATGGATTTTCCATATCAATTTCAACTTCTACAGCTTGGGCAAACATTTCAGTGCTTGCCATATGCACCTTGTGATTTCGCAAGTACATCAGCGCTTTGTTCACGGCAATTTTTCTGATCCAGCTTTCAATACTTCCTTTTCCTTTATAATCGGCAATTTTTTCAAAAGCTGTGATAAAAGTATCCTGCACCAGATCGCGGGCCAGGGCTTCGTCGCCCGTATATCGCCGGCAAAGTCCGATCAGTATTGGGGCATTTCGCCGGTAGAGTTCGTCCCAG
Organism: Prolixibacteraceae bacterium; assembly: GCA_016938055.1. Lineage (GTDB taxonomy): Bacteria > Bacteroidota > Bacteroidia > Bacteroidales > Prolixibacteraceae > Roseimarinus. Next base: position 134 of record JAFGVJ010000385.1, on the reverse strand, counting down.
TTAATTATCTTCAAAATGATGGTCTTTTGATTCGATCGTTTCGTTTATGTATGATGCCAAAGTTAAAAAAGGTGGCAGAGAATAAGGGATTTTTTACAAAGTAATGAATGAAAGATGTGGGATCATGTATCAAG
>JAFGVJ010000069.1 GCA_016938055.1 Prolixibacteraceae bacterium | reverse complement strand
GTTAATTGATACAGCTCTTAAAAACGGGCAAAACCCTTATCTTGCATTAAAAACACTCGCTATCTCATAGCGACTGAATAGTTACAATTTTTCTAAAAGAGAAAGATGAAAGCTCTTCTTTGATGCTTTTAAGTAAATTATTTGGGAGTTGAACTGAACTGGCAGCATACCGGGGTATATTCATGGTCAGGGTGTTTTTGATTTCAATGAGATAAAACTTAAAAAATATGATTCGAAGCAAGCTTTATTTTTTTTATTTTGTTTATTCATTTTCATTATACATAAATAGTTTAAATTTTAATTCCTCTGCGCTCTTTTTTCTATCACTGCTACCTATATATCCGGAAAAAGGCCAAAAGGTTACCCTCATTTTCAAAATATTTTTCAACTTTTTATTGATATCACTGATTATCAATGTATATTTCTGCTTCATTTTTGGGGTTTTTGGGTGACTAAAAAAAGAGCAATTAAAAACTTTTGCATTTGATTACACGAAGAACTAAAAGGGTTGAACCTCTATAATGACAAGTCGTTTGAAAGTTTTTACTTCATCAATGATTATTTTTTGTTCTCGCAAAGCACGCCGAGGGAAAAACGCGAAGGGCGCAAAGGGGGAATACCTTCTTTGCGCTTCTTGCTAAAAATCTTAGCGGCCTTCGCGTGAAATTTTTCTTTCCTAGTTTCTCGATGCCTTTGCGGTGTAAAACTTCCCTTTCGTTAAAATATGTTATTGCCTGTCTGTTCTTTGCCGCTTATTGTTATTTTAGCAGACCTTAATAAAAACGATAGCACCGTGAAGAATTTTTGCTGGATACTGTTGGCACTCGCAGCCTTAAGCGCTTGTAAAAAAGAGAATTTCACCATCGAAGGGCACATTACCAATGCTCAGAGCCCGATGATTTATCTCGATCAGCTGAACATCAACGGCACTGTAGCTGTCGATTCTTCAACGATAGATGAAAACGGGAAGTTTAAACTCAACGGTAGTGTAGGCTATCCCACGTTTTTCCTTTTAAGGCTGAACGATCAGAAATTTATTACCCTGCTCATCGACTCGTTGGACAACATCCGTTTTTCGGCCGATTACCTGAATTTCTCCAAAGACTATTCCATTGAAGGATCGGTGGGGTCGGAACAGGTCAGGGAATTGAACCAACACCTGACGCGCACCAATGCCCGGCTCGATTCTGTGAGGTCCATGTTGTCCATGGACAATGGGACCGATCCTCAATGGCAGGAAAAATGGATCAGCGAAATGGAAAAAATATACCTGGAGCAGGAGCACTATTCCCTTCAGTTCATCAACAAGAATCCCTTTTCCCTGGCTTCAGTATTGGCCATTTATCAGAAATTCAACAATGGCAATTACATTGTTCAGGACATCCAGACCATCAAAGTGGCCGCTTCGGCCTTGCATACCATGTACCCGCAATCGGTGCATGCCCAAACCCTTTACAAGGACACCGAAAAACTGGTGAAGGAAGTCAGACAGCAGGAACTGGCCCGCTTTGTAGAACAATACGGCAAAAATTCACCCGACATTACTCTTCCCGATTTTCTGGGGAAGAACCGAACTTTGTCGGACCTGAAAGGAAAGGTGGTTTTGGTCCAGTTTTGGTCGGCTGCCGACAAGACCTGCCGGGTAATGAACCAGGTGCTGCGCGAAAATTATGACAAATTTAAAGTAAAGGGATTTGAAATTTTTCAGATCAGCATTGACACCAATAAGGATGCCTGGATCGAAGCCATCGAAGAAGACCAACTAAATTGGATCAATGTTGGCGATATGAACGGTTCCACCGAGGCGCTTACCCTTTTCAATGTAAGATCTGTTCCTTCGAATTACCTGCTGAACCGCGATGGAACCATCGCAGCACGCAACCTCAAAGGGCCCGAAATCCATCAGCATTTAAGTGAAATTTTGAACTAAAACAGATCAATGTTCGACACTATTTCCCCTGTTTCACACTACAGGTTCCATTTTTGATACACCTTATTGCTTTTTTTCTAAATTGCACCGTTTTTAAAAAATGTAGCCAATACATTGACCACGAAAAAGACATATTTTGTTTCAGATGTCCACCTGGGGTCTCCAGCATTAAAGAATAATCGGGAACGCGAAAAGTTGTTTGTCTCCTTTTTAAGTGAGATTGAAAAAGATGCTGCTGAGATTTTCCTTCTAGGGGACATTTTTGATTTCTGGTACGAATACAAGAAGGTTGCTCCCAGAGGTTTTGTGCGCACTTTGGGAAAAATTGCCGAACTCACTGATCGTGGTATTCCGGTGCATTTCTTTACCGGTAACCACGATGTATGGGTTTTCGACTATCTACCTTCCGAAACAGGGGTGATTGTTCACCGCGAACCATTCGAAACCACCATCAACAATCGTGTTTTTTTTCTGGCCCATGGCGATGGCCTCGATCCCGACGAAAAGGGATACCTGCTGTTGAAACGCTTGTTTACCAGCAAAACAGCCCAGTTCCTTTTTTCCAGACTCCACCCGAATTTTGCCTTTTGGCTGGGACATCAATGGTCTAAAAGAAGCAGGATTTCCAAAGGGCTGGAACCTGAAACACACGATGGAATCGAGAACGAAGCACTGGTTCGCTACGCAAAGAAAACACTCGAAAACAGGAAAATAGACTACTTCATTTTTGGTCACCGTCACATCATGCTTGACCATCACTTAACTGATGAAGCCAGGCTGGTGGTATTGGGCGAATGGATCAACTATTTTTCCTATGCAGTTTTCGATGGCATTCAACTGAGCTTAAAAAAATTCAATCATTAATCGTTTGTGAGCAATTCATTATGGCGAAAGAAATTTTTACTACCATCATTGGTTCCGGGAGTTACATTCCTGAAATCTTAATCAAAAACAGTGATTACCTGAACCATGAATTTTATGATCCCAAAGACAATCAGAAATTCAACAAGGACAACGAAGAAATCATCGAGAAATTCAAAGAAATCACCAACATTGACGAAAGGCGCTGGGCCAAGGACGATCAGGTGACCTCCGACCTTGGTACACTGGCTGCCCTCGATGCCATCAACAGCTCGGGCATCGACCCTGAATCGCTGGAATTCATCATCGTGGGCCATAACTTTGGCGACATGGAAAAAAGCACCCAGCGTTCCAACCTGATCCCCAATGTTGCAGCCCGTGTTAAACAACGCATGAACCTGGTGAAACCCTCCATCATTGCTTTTGACGTTTTGGCCGGATGTCCGGGTTGGGTACAGGCCATGATTGTGGCCGACGCCTTCATCAAATCGGGCACTTACAAGCGAGGCATGGTGATTGGCGCCGATGTGAACTCCCGCGTGGGCGATCCGCACGACCGTGACCTGATGATTTTTGCCGATGGTGCCGGAGCCGTCATTGTTGAAGCGAAAGAAAGCGATACACCGGTGGGCATCCTGTCACATGCAGCACGAACCGATGCTGTTGATTGGGCCGAGCTGCTGGTGCAGGGTCCCTCGCTCAATCCCGATTTTGACCAAACCCAGCGTTTCATCCGCATGCAGGGTCAAAAAGTGTATGTTTATGCCTTGCAACACGTTCCCGGTGTAGCCAAAGAAGCTTTGAAAAAAGCCCACCTGGAACTGGCCGACATTAAAAAGGTGCTCATCCACCAGGCCAACCAGAAAATGGACGAAGCCATATGCCAACGTCTGATGAAGCTGTACAAAATGAAGGGAAGTACCGAAGACATTATGCCCATGACCATCAATGAACTGGGCAACACTTCGGCTGCTACTATCCCTACCCTTTACGACCTGATCAAAAAAGGAAAACTGGCTGGGCATGAAATCAACAGCGGCGACAACATCATTTTCACTTCGGTGGGAGCCGGCATGCACATCAATGCCATTATTTACCGCGAACCTTAACCAATCATCAATGATAATTCAAAAGGGATCCTGATTGTTCAGGATCCTTTTTTTGTACTCTTTACCAGAAAACGGGCAATGCGGCGGGTTTTCTGTTCAACGTATACTGTTCGGTGAGCAATCTCTTTTTCAATGGCCTCGGGCGTATAATACCTGATGGTGATGAGCTCAAGCCCGTCGTTGTATCGCACTTCAAATTGTTCCGACAAACGGTCAATCAGTTCCAGCACGCCCTGTTCAGGAATGTCGATGGACACCGACAGGTTCAGGGCTGAATGCTGCATCAAATTGATCTTCAGGTCCAGGTCATGAAAGATTCCAAACACCCACGACATGCTCTCCTCGTCCATGAACGAGAAATCGGGCTGCGATAAAGTAATCAGCACCTGTTTGGGTTTCAGGATGAAGACCGGGATTTTCCGGGTGGTTTCGGTAGCCTGTTCAGAGTCGATGATGGTTCCACTTGATTCTGGTTTCAGAAATGAACGCACATGCAAGGGAATATTATTGTTTTTCAACGGCTTGATGGTCTTCGGATGAATGACTTTGGCACCGAAAAAGGTCAGCTCAACGGCCTCGCGATAGCTCATGGAGTCAATTTTCTTCGGGTTTTCGAAGTATTGTGGGTCGGCATTCAGGATGCCGGGTACATCTTTCCAGATTTCAACCTTTTCAGCCTTTAATATGGTTCCAAAAACAGCCGCACTAAAGTCCGATCCTTCCCGGCCCAGTGAGGTGGTCAGGTCGGAAACCGTTGAGCCAATAAAACCCTGGGTCACATATATACTTTCGTCATCGAAGGTAAAAGCTTCTTTCACCAACTCATCCGAAAGTTCCCAATCGATGCTGGCATCGCGCCATTTGTTATCGGTGCGCAGGCAAAAGCGGGCATCCATCCAACGGTTTTTCACACCGGCTTTATTCAGGTAAGCACTCACAATGCGGGTGGAGATCAGTTCGCCATAACCTATCAGCTGATCGTATTCATAATCAAAGTCGAGCGAGGCCTTCCGTTCAAGGCGGTCTTCCATTTGCTGGTACAAGGTGTCGATCTCCTGAAAAATCATGTCGGAGGTCTCGAACAACTCATCCATGATCTGATTGTGATAGTTTTTGATCAATTCCAGTTGGGTCCAGCGCTCTTCTTCTCTTTTATAATGTGCCTTGATCAATATTTCCAAAGCATTGGTCATTTTACCCATGGCCGAAACCACCACAATCAGTTCACCCTCAGCCTTTGAAACAATGGCTGCCAGGTTTTTCACTCCTTTGGCATCTTTAACCGATGCCCCGCCAAACTTAAATACACGCATAGCATTTCCTGTTTTTGTGAAGAACGCAAGATAAATACAAATCGGAAAATAAATCAAGAGTTTGGTCAGAAGATCATCCTTCTTTAAAACGAAAATCAAAAGTCAAAGTTTGTGTGTTTTCGGGTTCCGGACCATGTAATCATTTGTATCTTTGCGGTGCGTATGGAAAAACAAATGCAAAAACCGATCAACAGCAACAAGCTGCTTGAAGTTGGCTATGTTAAAAAAACACATGGCGTGCAGGGAGAACTCTATCTGGTACTTGATCCCGTAGCTGCCGAAAATTTGGAAGAATATGAATTCCTGTTTTTCCTCATTGATGGTTTACCGGTTCCCTTCAAGGTGGAAGAAACTCCAACCATTGGCGAAGATTTCGCCCACGTCAGGTTCAGGCACATCAACACCAAAGAGCAGGCCCAATCTTTTGTGGGGTCGAAATTACTGGCCGATCAAGCAGACTTTGAGCAGGATGCCGTCAGCCCTGGCACGCTCGTTGGTTACCAACTCATCGATACCCAACTGGGTCCCATCGGTGAAATCACTGCCATTGATGATTATGGCGGGAACATTGTACTCACTGTTTTGCACCTAAAGCAAGAGGTTCTGATCCCTTTCAATGAAGAGCTGCTGGTTGATTTTCGGTCTGAAACCCGCACTATGACCATGAATTGCCCCGACGGTATTTTCGACTAAGCTATTTCCATTTCATTTTCTTCTTTCATTTTGCAACCCGTCAAATTTTCATCTGTCATTTGATTTTGTAAGCGCGTTGGGAAGGTGATGGCATTCACCGGTATCCAAACAGCAATTTTCGAAACACATAAAATGACATTGCCATGAAAACAATTCTGACCATACTGATATTTGCACTGTGCTGGAACAACAGTGCAATGGCACAGGAAACAGCTCACAAAAGGACAACAGCACCCTTTACCGACATCTCTTTACGTGTACCTGCCAACCTTTACGTTGTACAGGGTGATGAGCACTCGGTAGAGATTAAAGCCGCACAACGTACCATCGATAAACTGATTATTGAAGTGAGCGATGGGAAACTCATTCTGCGCTTCAGCGTTGAGGACCGCTGGTTCAATGATTTCACCCCCGGGCCCATCGACATTTATGTTGTGACCCCAACACTTTATGCTTTGAGTGTTCAGGGTTCGGGTAACATTTACACCCATAAGCCTATTAACACGCACACCCTTGAACTGAACATTGCAGGGTCGGGCGACATCCACCTGGCATGCATTAACTGCGATAAAGTGGACGCAACCATCACCGGGTCGGGCGATATTCTTTTTGACGAACCCTCTTCGGGCAAACAAATCAAAATACTGATTGCAGGGTCGGGCGATGTGATAGCCAATCATTTTGAAGCTGAAACAGCCTACATAAAAATTGCCGGATCGGGCGACAGCGAAGTAACAGTGAGCCAATACCTCGATGTGAGCATCTTCGGATCGGGCGATGTGGAATATCATGGTAACCCCGCCATCCATACAAACATTGCCGGATCGGGGCGCATTTCAAGAAAATAATCAATCACGATAGGTCTGGAGCTTAGCCAGCTCCGGGCAGGAAAAATTTACAAACACAAAATTCTAAGTAAGATGAAAAAGTTATCATTATTCATTGTAAGCATTGCCCTGATAGCAGGGACACAATCGTGCTACTTCCATCTCGACGACAATTTCTGCATGTCGGGTTACGGAAGCATTATTTCGGAAGATATCACCCTCGATGATTTTTACTCAGTGACCAACTATACTGTTGTTGATGTTGAGATTGTGCAGGGCGATGAACAGTCGGTGACCATCGAAGGTCATGAAAACATGCTGGATCAGTTACAACTGGTCGTTCGCAACGAAGAACTGAGCATTGAAATGAAAAACCACTGTTACAACAATTTCAGGCTGAAGCTTTACATTACCGTACCGGAACTCGACAAGGTAGCCCTGAAAAGTACCGGCGACCTGTATCTGGGGACTTTTGAGCAAAACGGAACCATGGAGCTTTCAAGCTCCAGTACCGGCGACATCAACGGTATCGGCTATATCGATGGCCTGGAAACACTCTATTTGTCGACCACATCAACCGGCGACATCGACCTGGAAGCTTATACCGATGAAGTATTTGTTGACATCCACGGAACCGGCGATGTGAGACTGATAGGAAGCTGTTTTTATCAAAGTATCGACATGCGGGGCACCGGCGATTACGATGCCGAGGATTTTGAATCGGAAGAATGTGATATTAGCGTAAGGGGAACCGGTAATGCCACGATTGATGTGCATGAACAACTGGACGTGAGCATCAGCAGTACAGGTGATGTATACTATTACGGTAATCCGAGTGTTTCTGTCATGGACAACGGGGTAGGGAAACTGATCCGCATGAATTGAACAGTTAAAATTCGCTTATTCCCTGATAATTTTGATCAGCCCTGTAGCGCCCAGTTTGATAATGCTGGATGGTGCAGGGTTTCCTTTTTCGTTTTGCCGGTATTGTACCAGGTAATCGACCTGTTTTTTGATGGCTTCAGGAATCTCACTGAAGTTGGCAGGCGATGGCTCCCCGCTGATGTTGGCTGAGGTTGAAACGATGGGTTTTCTGAAACGCTTCAGCAATTCACTGGAAAAGGCTTCGCGGGTAATGCGGATGCCAATGCTCCCGTCGGCAGCTACAAGATTGTCAGCCAGATTCTTGGCCTTGTCGTATATGATGGTGGTGGGTTTTTCGCTGAACTCGATCAGGTCCCAGGCTACTTCAGGTATCTCGTCGATGTAGCCAACAATGCGGTTGGGATTCTCCAGCAACACCAACATGCTTTTGGAATCTTCGCGTTGTTTGATCTCGTAAACCCTTTTAACCGCGGCAGCATTGGTGGCATCGCAACCTAGTCCCCAAATGGTGTCGGTGGGATAAAGGATCACTCCGCCACGGCGCAGCACTTCGATGGCTTGTTTAATATCATCGTGAAATGCTTCCATCATTGGAAATCGGGTAAAGCATTGAAATCGACGGTAGCAAAGTAATCATCGAGGGTTTCCTTCCGGCGGATCTGAATCACTTCCCCATTTTCACGCAACAACAATTCGGCCGAGCGCAGTTTGCCATTGTAGTTAAAGCCCATGGAATGCCCGTGAGCACCGGCATCGTGAATCACCACAATGTCGCCTTTTTCAACCTCGGGCAAAAGCCGGTTGATGGCAAACTTGTCGTTGTTTTCACACAACGAACCGGTTACGTCGTACAGCTGGTTGTGGGGTTTTTCTTCTTTCCCCATGATGGTGATGTGGTGATAAGCTCCGTACATGGCCGGGCGCATCAGGTTGTGCATGCTGGCATCGAGGCCAACGTATTTTTTGTAGGTTTCTTTTAAATGAAGGACTTTGGCAACCAAAAATCCGAAAGGACCGGTAATGACCCTCCCCGACTCGAAGAAAATTTTCAGCGGATCAAGACCATTGGCCACTATCAGCTCGTTGTAACGTTCCTTGATACCATCGCTCACTTTTTTCAGGTCCACAGGTTTATGTTCGCTTTTGTAAGGAATACCTATCCCTCCACCAAGGTTGGCAAATTCGAAACGGACACCCAGTTCCTTGTGAATGTCCACGATGGTATCGAACACAATTTCGGCTGTTTCGATAAAATAATCGGGATCCAGTTCATTGGATGCTACCATGGTATGAATGCCAAAGCGTTTCACACCTTTTTCAGACAAACGTTTGTAGCCTTCGAACAACTGTTCACGGGTAAAGCCATATTTCGAATCTTCGGGATTGCCAATGATCACATTGCCGCCTTTCAGCGCACCTGGGTTGTAACGGAAACAAACCAGTTCGGGAATGCCCACATGTTGCTCAATATAATCGATATGGGAAATATCGTCGAGGTTGATGATGGCCCCCAGCTCCATGGCTTTTTGAAATTCTTCGGCAGGCGTATCGTTCGATGTAAACATGATTTCTTCGCCTCGCAAGCCTACCTTTTCGGCCAGCACAAGTTCAGCCAACGAGCTGCAGTCGATACCAAAACCCTGTTGGTGAAGTATTTTCATCAGGTAGGGGTTGGGCGCTGCTTTGATGGCATAGTATTCTTTGAAGCCTTCGTTCCAGGAAAAGCACTCGTTGAAATATCGGGCAAATTCTACCATTCCTTTTTCATCATAAATATGAAAAGGGGTTGGAAAGTTGGCAACGATGGCTTCCAACTGTTCATTTGTAAAGGGCAATTTCTTTCCGCGCATGAGCGACAAATCTTAAAGTTTGAGCCACAAAGATAGGTTTTTGGTATAATTATTTAGAATAGTTCTTAAAAGATGCCCCTCAAAAACATTAGAAATAAAGATGACGAAACAAATGAGCAGAACCGCTACGCGGTAAAATTTGCCCTGATTCCTGTTTCCGACAATGCCATAACCGCTACGCGGTATATTTTCATAATCGCGTTAATTCCTACAATACCTCAATCGCTACGCGATAAAAGAAGAAGGTGAGGTCCATTTGATTACAATCAGGATTCAATCAAATTTCACCGTAGGTGATCAGGTATTGTAGAAATTAACACCGGAGTCTGGTTGTTACCGCGTAGCGGTTACGGGAATTATTCGAAAAACCGAAACAGATATTTCTCATCATATTCAATTTCAAATTTCTCCAATAACGACAAATACTCTTCCCGAAACGTTTTTTTCTTATGATGCTGTTCCTGATTTAGGATATAGTTGTATACATTACTCATTTGTGATTTACTGTATGAAAATGCTCCATAACCTTCCTGCCATTTAAACTTGCCCTGAAAAACATTCAAATTATTTATAAAAATTGACGATACCCGTTTTATTTCCTTTACTGTATCAGAAATTGATATTGCAGGATTTATTCCAATAAAAATATGGACATGATCGGCACAACCATTGATTATAATTGACTTATGCCCAAGACTTTCAATAATGCCGTGCATGTATTTAAAAACTCTTGTTCGAATTTTATCAATTAACAATGCATCGCGATGCTCTGGTGAGAATACAATTTGGATATAAATTTGGGTAAATGATCCAGGTTTCATAATTGAGTTTTTGGATATTGATGATACAAATAATGAAAATCAATCTATTTTTCAAATTTCCTACAATGCCATAACCGCTACGCGGTATTATTTTCGTTTTCGCATTATTTTCTACAATACCTTAATCGCTACGCGATAAAAGAAGAAGGTGAGATCCATTTGATTACAATCAGGATTCAATCAAAATTCACCGTAGGTGATCAGGTATTGTAGAAATTAACACCGGAGTCTGGTTGTTACCGCGTAGCGGTTACGGGAATTATTTTATATCCAGGCGATATACCGGTATTTCCCGCCCAACAATTGATGAAGATGAATTTTCAACAAACCTCGCTCCTACCTTCTCGTAAAAACCAATTGCATGGGGATCAACAAAAATCATCAATGACTCAATTCCTTGATTCCGGCAAAACTGTTTGATAACACCAACCAATCGAAATCCAATCTCCCGATGTTGAAAATTTGGATCAACAAACAAATGGTCCATCCAATAACCTGCGGCAACCTTCACATTACCAAATTGCTTGTCAACCGGAACTTGTACTAACGAAACAAATCCAACAACCAACTCATCTTCTTCAGCCACAAGAACTACATTATCGTCAATGTACTTTTCTGTTATGGTCAGTTCGTCATTCCATATGTTGAAATATTCTTCGGGATAATTCCAGGTTCGTTTGGCTGCAAAGGCTATTTCGGTCAGTCTTTCAGCATCGTTTGTTAAAGCATTGCGAAATGAGCGCATCATCTATCTTCGATTATTTTCCAATTCATTCGCTAACATGATAATTTTTTATCTTTGCAATTCCTCAAAAATAACATCGAATCAGGAAAAATAAAAAATCAAATACATTATGGCATCCATCAACGAAAATTACCTGAAACTGCAAGCTGGCTATTTGTTCCCGGAAATCGGGCGCAGGGTCAAAGAATATACCACCGCCAACCCCGATAAAAAAGTGATCCGTATGGGCATTGGCGACGTCACCCAACCTTTATCGCCGGCCATTGTCAAGGCCTTCCACGAAGGAGTTGACGAAATGGCCCATGCAGCTACTTTCAGGGGATACGGCCCCGAGCAGGGTTATGAGTTCCTTCGCGAAGCCATTGCTGAAAACGACTACCAGGCCTTGGGAGTGAACATTCAAGCCGGTGACATTTTCATTTCAGACGGATCGAAATGCGATACCGGCAACATTCAGGAAATCTTCGGCAGTGACAACATTATTGCCGTGGGCGATCCGGTGTACCCGGTTTATGTGGACACCACCGTGATGTCGGGAAAAACCGGAAACATTAGCAAAGAAGGGTATTTCGAAGGCATTGTTTACATGCCCTGTACCGAAGCCAATGGTTTTGTTCCCGAAATCCCGCAACAAAAAGTGGATCTGATATTCCTTTGCTATCCCAATAACCCCACGGGAACAGTAGCAAGCAAAGAAGAATTGAAAAAATGGGTCGATTATGCCCTGGCCAAGCATTGCATCATCCTATACGATGCAGCTTACCAGGCCTTCATCACTGAAGAAGGTATTCCCCATTCGATTTACGAGATTGAAGGTGCCGAAAAATGCGCCATTGAATTCCGCAGCTTTTCAAAAACAGCCGGTTTTACCGGCACCCGTTGCGCCTTTACGGTGATCCCAGACGGTGTGCATGCCTACGATAAAAACGGGAAAGCATATCCGGTTAAACCCTTGTGGAACCGCCGCCATACCACCAAATTCAACGGGGTATCGTATCCTGTTCAAAAAGCTGCTGCTGCTGTTTATTCCGAAGAAGGGAAAAAAGAAGTGGCCGAAATTATTGCTTATTACATGGAAAACGCACGACTGATGCGCGAAAGCCTCATTGCTGCAGGCTATACAGTTTTTGGTGGTGTGAATGCACCCTATGTGTGGGTAAAAACCAAAAACGGCCTCAGCTCCTGGGAATTTTTCGACAAGGTTTTGCACGAAGCCAACGTGGTGGGGACACCCGGATCGGGCTTTGGCCCTTCGGGCGAAGGATATTTTCGTTTCTCGGCCTTTGCCGACCGTGCCAACGTGATAGAAGCCATGGAGCGTATTCAACAATTACAGTAACAAAACATTCTTTCAAATCAAAGCCTCGCCCAGCGGGGCTTAATTTTTATTAAAAACCACGTTAATTATTGTTATTCCTGAACGGTCAACAAGCAAATGAGTTATTTTTATGACTTTGTAAACCTTTATGCCAGCAAAAAAGATTTTTTTTCTTCTGATAACAATGGCCTCTGCCTGGCTTGTACCAGCACAAACACCTGAACTATATTTTGTAAACATCAGGGGGAAGGTAACGAGCGCCGAAAATGGGGAACCTGTTCCTTATGCCCACGTGATCAATCCGCGTGTTCACGGGGGAACCACCACCAATGCCGATGGCTATTTCAGCATCAGCCTGTTTACCGAAGATACTTTGATTAT
>JAFGVJ010000384.1 GCA_016938055.1 Prolixibacteraceae bacterium | reverse complement strand
GGGATTGTTCTTTCAGGCGGGAAGAGTAGCCGGATGGGAAGCGACAAGGGGCTCATGCTTTTGAATGGAATTCCTTTGGTACTTCGTGCGGCAAACCTTTTGGCTACGATTTTCGAAGAGGTTGTTATCAGTGCAAATAGTCCTGTTTATGAACAGTATAACTTCCGTGTTGTAGCCGATGAATACCTGCAATGTGGCCCTTTGGGGGGAATTCATGCCGCACTAAAAACCATCGATACACCCCTGGCTTTTGTGCTTGGTTGTGATATGCCACTGATTGATCGTGATTTGATTGTAAGCATCCTTCAACATCGTGGATTGGCACCTGTCACCGTTCCCTTTGTAAATGGAAAAATGGAACCGCTTTGTGCCCTTTATTCCAAATCATTATTGCCCGAAATTGAAAACAGACTACAAACAGGAAATTTCAAAATGCAGGATTTAATTCTTTCAGCCGGATATGATTTGGTGGAAACAGGTGAGAGCAGGGGCTTTGCCAACGTCAATACCCCCGACGATTACCATAAAATCTGAAGATTAGCCGTGTTGAGAAATGGCTTTTAATCTTTCGTGGTCAACAATGTCAATGTCTTTCCCATAAGTGCGGATGATGCCGTCTTTTTTAAACTCCGAAAGGGTTCGGATCACGTTTTCAGTGGTCATTCCAATGTATTCTGCAATTTCTTTCCTCGAAACAGGCAATTGAATGGTTTTTTTTCCATAAATGAATTCTGAAAAATAGATCAGCACATGAGCAACACGGCCCCGCAAATGTTTGCGTTTAATCTCCAAATTATCGAGGATGATGTTATCTGTTGCTTCGCTCAGCTTTTCCATGAGGTTCAGCGAGAACAAACCATTCTGCAAAATGGTTTTCTTAACGTCATCGAGTGAAAGTATACAAATGGAGGTATTTTCAAGAGCAATCACGGAGTAATGGTAACGCTTTGAAGAAAATACGCTCAACAGACTGACAAAATCAAATGGCTTTGCAAAACTCAGTATTTGTTCCTTGTCATCGGCTGTTTGGCGAGTGAGCTTCACCAGCCCGCTTTTCAGGTAAATGAAGTCGTTAATGAAGTCTCCCTCTCGAATGATGAATTCTCCTTTTTGATACTGGTGCTCAATTTTTGAAGAACAAACCAACTCAAGTTGCGAAGTTTCAACCTTGTCGAAGAAGAGGGTTTTCAACTTACACTCAACACAACTGCATTCGTATTTTATTCGTGGGCTCATGGGTTCTTGATGAACCTAAAAATAGCACATTTATGAGCACAGGCAAAATGTATTAAACTGCAACAAATCAAATGTATGTGGAATAGGATCCCTACAATTTTTGTTTTTTGTGGAATTTTCGTGCCAAAAAACTGATGAAGTTCATCAGTACCCGGTGATACTTGTCAGTTTATGATATTTATCACAAGGTTCTTATCATTCAAGACAGGGCCTTCAAGTACTTTTGGACTGAATCAAATGAAAGCCTGAATTATATGGCAAATCGCAGGGATTTTATCAAAATATCGGCACTTACTACCGGGGGGCTTATGCTCGCTGGTTTAAGCAGCCGTAATGCAGCAGTTTTTGGTCAAAACATAACTTACAAGCTGCCGGCTGATTTAAAACGGACACCAACTTATTGTGAAGTTTGTTTTTGGAAATGTGCCGGGTGGGTCTATAAAAACGAAAGTGGTGAGATTCAAAAGATTATTGGAAACGATGATGATCCGGCCTGTAACGGGCGCTTGTGTCCTCGGGGTACCGGCGGCATTGGCATGTATTACGATGAAGACCGCCTGAAGGAACCCCTGTTGAGGGTGACCGATTCAGCGGGAAAACAAACGTTTAAACCCGTTAGCTGGGAAGAAGCATTTGATTTTATTGCCCAAAAAATGCAAAAAATTAAAGCCGAACATGGTCCCGAATGTACGGCACTCCTGACCCACGGATCGGGCGGTGATTACTTTGGGCGACTGCTAAAAGCATATGGATCCAATAACATTGCCGCACCATCGTACGCACAGTGCCGGGGACCCCGTGAAGTGGCTTTTATCGCTACTTTTGGTGAAGGATTGGATTCACCCGAGAACACTGATATACGCGATACCAGGTGTCTGGTACTGATTGGCTCCCACCTTGGTGAAAACATGCACAATGGTCAGGTACAGGAAATGAGCGATGCCATTGATCGGGGTGCAACAATCATCACGGTTGATCCTCGTTTCAGTACTGTTGCCAGCAAATCGAAATTTTGGCTTCCCATCAAGCCTTCAACCGATTTGGCCTTGTTACTTACCTGGATCAATGTGCTCATCGAAAATGGATGGTACGACAAGGATTATGTGGAAAAATACACTTACGGTTTTGAGCAACTCAAAGCTGAAGTAAAAAAATATTCACCCGAGTGGGCTTTTGGTATTACCACCATCGCTCCGGAACAGATCAGGGCAACAGCCCGTGAAATGTACAATGCCTCGCCTGCAGTGATCATTCACCCCGGACGGCATGTGACCTGGTATGGCGACGATACCCAACGCCTCAGGGCTGTTGCAATATTGAATGCACTTTTAGGCAGTTGGGGCCGCAGGGGTGGTTTTTATCGTAATGAAAAGAAAACGGTCAATCATCATCCGATGCCACCATTTCCAAAGCCAACACGAACTTGGCGGGATGCCATGGGTGATAAGTTTCAGTTGGCCGATCTGGCTTTGGCCAATGGTGTTTGTGATGCAACGATTCCTTCTGTTACACTCGATTGTCATATCAGGGCATGGATTGTAAATGGTACCAATTTGTTGAATACTTTACCCGATCAGAAAAAAACAATTGAAGCCATCCATAACCTCGATTTAATGGTGGTAGTGGATACCATGCCCATGGAAATTACCGGTTATGCCGATGTGGTACTACCCGAATGTACCTACCTTGAGCGCTACGATTCCATTCGATCACTCCAGGGACGGGAGGGCAGTATTGCATTGAGAATGCCTGCCGTTGAACCCAAATACAATACCCGTTCGGCCTGGTGGATGGCAAAACAGCTTGCCCAAAAACTGGATCTTAAGGATTATTTTCCCTTTGATTCCCAGGAAGAAGAACTCGATTGGGAGTTCAAACAATTGGGGACTTCGCTCGAAGAAATGCAAAGAATTGGCCTAAGGCGTTACAAGCGAGAATTTGACGATTTGTACTATGCTCCGGGCGAAACAGTAGAGTTCATGACCAATTCAGGAAAGATTGAACTTTATTCCACCGCTTTTGCCGATCAGGGATTTGATCCCGTTCCGCGTTACACAAAACACGAAGAACCAGCACCTGGTTTCTACCGTTTGATTTATGGACGTGCTCCTATGCATACCTTCAGCCGTACAGCTAACAATCCCAACCTGGTTGATTTGATGGATGAAAATACTTGTTGGATTAATCCCAAAGTAGCCAAAGAATGGGGCATTCAAAATGACCAATATATTTGGCTGGAAAACCAGGATGGCATTGTATCGGAATTTCCGATAAAAGCGCGTATCACAGAACGAATTCGTTTTGATTCAATCTACATGGTACATGGTTTTGGACATTCCAACAAAAAACTCAGCCGCACTTACGGACGTGGGATTAGCGATTCGCAACTCATTACCCGAGTGCATGTGGATCCCATCATGGGCGGAACCGGCATGAGGGGAAATTTTGTAACCTTCCGATTTGATCAAGCTAAAAAACAGGAATTATGAGATATGCAATGGCGGTAGATACCAAAAAGTGCGTTGGATGCAGCGATTGTGTGGTAGCTTGCCAAACAGAAAACAATGTGCCGATCGGGTATTGCCGCGATTGGGTGGTTGAAGTGACCGATGGTACTTATCCGCAACTTGAACTGGAATTGCGTTCAGAGCGATGCAATCACTGCGAAAATGCTCCTTGTGTGCGTTGTTGCCCAACCGGTGCAAGTTTTATCAGCGAAGGCGGAATTGTGAAAGTAAAAGAAAATAAATGCATTGGTTGTGGAGCCTGCATTACGTCGTGCCCTTACGATGCCCGGTTTGTGCACCCCCGGGGCTATGTGGACAAATGTACCTTTTGTGACCATCGGGTGAAAGAGGGTTTGAACCCGGCCTGTGTAGCTGTTTGTCCCACAAAGTGCATGTATTTTGGCGATTTGGATGATCCCAATTCGGATGTCAGTAAGGTGTTGAAAATGAGAAAATCAAAAACCCTGATTCCCGAAGCTGGCACCATTCCACATTTATATTTTTTGATTTAGCGGTTTTTTTAACAAGAATTATGCGATGCTGTATTGAACTAACACACAGCTATTTTACAACATCGTATTAATAAAATAAATTGTATGCGAGAAGAAATCATTGTCAGTGGAAGAAGCAATCCCTTGATTGACCCTCATCTGGAAATTTGGGAATGGCAAATACCTTCTTATTTGTTTTTAGGAGGATTAGCCGCCGGTATTTTGTTTTTTGCCGGTTTGTATACCATCATGAAAAAGGAAAAGGAATACAAAACAGCAGTAGCTGTTGCTCCGCTCATTACCCCTTTTTTACTGGCCCTTGGTCTTTTCTTTTTGTTCCTGGATTTAAAACACAAGCTCTATTTTTGGCAGCTTTATACAACCATCAAGCTTGAATCACCCATGAGCTGGGGTGCCTGGGTGTTGATGATCATTACCCCTTTATCCATTCTTTGGGGCGCAATGCACCTGAAAACTGTTTTCCCCAGGTGGGACTGGAAGTACCCCCTGATTGAAGAAATCCTTGATTTTTTTGGAAAATACAAAATGCAAATGGCCTGGCTGATGACCATCATGTCGGTGATTCTTGGTATTTACACCGGTATTTTATTATCGGCATTCAACGCCCGGCCCTTGTGGAATACCTCTATTTTAGGCCCTTTGTTTCTGACTTCAGGTTTATCGACTGGAGCTGCTGCAATCATTTTAATGTCAAAATCACATGCCGAACGCCTGACATTTGCAAAAATTGACCTGATGTTAATTGCCATCGAAATTTTTCTGATTGTTCACATGTTCATGGGCTTCAGGGCGAGTACACAGGTTCAGATTGAGGCTTCAAAACTATTTCTGGGAGGTGAGTTTACCACCATTTTCTGGGTATTCGTCATGGGTTTTGGTTTGGTATTGCCAGCCATTCTCGAGGTATTTGAATTACAAAAGATAAAAGTTCCTCACCAGATAGCACCTGTTTTGGTTTTAGCAGGCGGTTTGGTATTCAGGTTCATCATGGTTCACGCGGGACAAATCAGTCGTTGGTTATATTAATTATCTTCTAACAAGTTTGAATTGAAAGAGAACAATCAAAAATAGAAACAGAATATGGACAATAGCAAAAAATATTGGAATCCTTATGTAGGAGGTATCTTCCTGGGATTGGTTCTGGTTGCAGCATTTTACTTCTCGGGAAGGGGATTGGGAGCTAGTGGGGCGGTTAAAAGCGTTACCATGGCTACCGTTGAAACGGTCGCACCTAAATATGCTGAAACGGCGCCCTACTACATTAGCCACAGTGAGCAAAGCCAAGGAGGCCCACTGAACAACTGGCTGGTACTTGAAATGATGGGAGTGCTGGTGGGTGGTTTCCTTTCGGGTGCCCTGAGTGGTCGCCTGAAGTTGAAGGTGGAACATCAACCCAAAATTACCAGCAAAACAAGAATCATTTTTGCGGTGATTGGCGGAGTGTTATTTGGCTTCGGTTCTCAGATTGGTCGGGGTTGTACCAGTGGTTCGGCACTGACCGGAATGGCTGTAATGTCGGTGGGAGGTTTTATTACCATGGCCTTCATTTTTGGAACAGCATTCGCGCTGGCCTATTTTTTTAGAAAATTATGGATTTAATATAAGACAGAAAGATATGGGACCTTTATTGATATACGAACAAATTTCTCCCTTTACCAATTTGTTGCTGGCATTCCTGGTCGGAATTGGTTTTGGTTTTGTACTGGAAAGCAGTGGCTTTTCTTCTTCGAGAAAATTAGCCGGGATGTTTTACGGATACGATACAACAGTGTTAAAAGTGTTTTTTACAGCAGCCATCGTTGGTATGCTGGGCCTCTTGTTTTTAAGCCTTTTTGGTTTACTTGACCTGAGTTTGATTTACATAAATCCAACCTTCCTGAATTCTGCCATTATTGGTGGTGTAATTATGGGGGCCGGTTTCATCATTGGCGGCTTTTGCCCCGGAACTGCCTTCTGCGCAGTGTCCATTGGTAAACTCGATGCATTGGCCTTTATCGGAGGTCTGGTAATTGGTGTACTCATTTTTACTGAAGCATATCCGCTTTGGGAAAAAATGTACATGGCCAACGACCTTGGAACCCCCACCATGAATGAAGTACTCAACATTCCTCGTGGAGTGTTTGCACTGATTCTCATCGTGGTAGCCTTTGGGATGTTCTGGGTAGGCGAATGGGCTGAGAAAAAATTTCCCCGCGAAGAATACTAGCAATCAATTAAAATTCATTAACGATGAATATAAGATTAAAAATGGCCATGTACCTTATCCCATTAGGGATCATCATCGCCGCGGTACCTGAAAATACCACCAAGCCCTATAAACTCACTGCCAGTCAGTTATTAGAGGAAGTAAAAGAAGGGATTCAGTTTGTTTCAACCGATCAGATTGCAGAAATGGTGATTCAGAAAGATCCTTCGCTTCAACTGATTGATGTCAGAAGCAGTGATGAGTTTGAAAAATTTCATTTGCCCGGAGCCATCAATATTCCTCTATCGACAATTTTGAATGATGAGTGGGAAGCCTATTTGAATCAGGATGTTAGAATGAATGTTTTTTATTCGAATGGGAATACCACGGCCAATGAAGCCTGGATGATTACCAGGCAATTGGGCTATTTGAATAACTATGTGATGTTGGGCGGTTTGAATTTTTGGGCCGAAACCATTATGAATCCCGAGAAACCGTCAGCTACAAGTCCTAACGATGAATTTGCCCGTTATGATTTTCGAAAAGGCGCAAGCCAGGCCTTAGGTGGAGGTACCCTGGAATCGTCATCGGAGAGTGGTGCAGCTGCACCTCCACCGGTTCAGGCCCGACCTAAAAAGAAAAGGGTTGCGGGTGGTTGTTAAGCGTTTTTGAAATAAAATATTTTTCTCCGAGTAACGCAGCCTAAAGGAAACCAGGGCTTTGTTACCCATGGGTGAGCAGGGAAACCTGTTTGCCTCCCGAATCATGCCTGTGGTATGATGAATTGGAAAGGAGTTGATGGCCGAACACAGGATCGTTTTCTTGTGTATTCAATCGGAACCTGATTTCTTTCTGATCATTTGATGAATGAAATGAGGTTTTTTTATGATTGAAATATATTGGTACCTGGTTTTGGCACTTGTGGCCTTTGTTTATGCCGCTGTTGGTCATGGCGGGGCAAGTGCTTATCTGGCCCTGATGGCCCTGATCGGTATTGAAACCCACCTGATGCGTTCAACGGCACTTACCCTTAACCTCTTCGTTTCG
>JAFGVJ010000383.1 GCA_016938055.1 Prolixibacteraceae bacterium | reverse complement strand
GAGTTGACCGAACCCGGTATCACTACTTTGGAACAGTTTAGCGAGGAAATTGGTAAAACTGCTGCCCGTATGCTCATTGAACGCATTGCCGGGGTCAGAAATACCGATTTGAACAGTGTTATTGCGTACAAGCCCAGGCTGATGGTTCGTGAATCGACCTTAAAAAGTATGAATAATCTAAAAACAGCATGATATGACAGTGAAAAGTGAAACACGTTATGCCGTTCACCCCGATGATTTTAAACAATACGATACCGATCGGATCCGGAAGGAATTCCTGATAGAATCGGTGATGGTGAACGATCAGATCAGCCTGACTTATAGTCATTACGACCGCTACATTGCGGGTGGTGCAGTACCGGCAACCAAAGCCCTGGCACTTGATGCCATCGACGATTTGAAAGCCGAATTCTTTTTGCAACGTCGCGAAATGGGCATCATCAATGTGGGTGGTGCAGGCAGGGTTGTAAGTAAAAATGCCAGCTATGAACTGGCTTTCAAAGATGCGCTTTATTTGGGGCGTGGTACCGAAAGTGTGGTATTTGAATCGCTCGATGCTGCCAATCCGGCCCGCTTTTACCTCAATTCTGCTCCGGCACATCAAACCTATCCTTCCAAACGGGTGACCCTGGCCGATGCCAATGTGCTGCAGCTTGGTTCCTTGAGAACTTCCAATGAACGACAGATTAATCAATTACTGATCAATAAAGTGGTGGAAACTTGTCAGCTGCAAATGGGGATGACTGAATTGAAGGAAGGGAGCGTTTGGAACACCATGCCGCCGCATACCCACAGCCGCCGAATGGAGGCTTACTTCTATTTTCAGGTACCGCAGGGCCAGGCGATTTGCCATTTCATGGGCCAGCCCGATGAAACCCGTCATATCTGGATGAAAAATGAACAAGCCGTTTTGTCGCCATCGTGGAGCATCCACAGTGCTGCCGGTACCTCCAACTATATTTTTATTTGGGGAATGGCCGGAGAAAACCTCGATTATGCCGACATGGATGTTCGTCAGCCAGACCAATTAAGATAAACCTGAACAAGATAAGTTGCTGTTTATGAAATATGCATGGACCAATGATGAAATGCCATCAAAAGAGGTGGCTCCTGGTATCGTCCGCCGATTGATTGCTACCGAAAACCTGATGTTGGTGGAGGTGGTTTTTACCGATGGACCTACCCCGGCTCCTGATCCTTTTCATTCCCACCCGCACGAACAGGTTTCATCCCTGATCGAAGGAGAAATTTATCTTTTTGTGGGGGATGTAGAAAAAGTACACCTGAAACCCGGCGATGCCTTTGCCATTCCTTCGGGAATTCCGCACACCATTCAGCGACTGAGCCCGAAAGTGAAGCTGATAGACTGCTTTACGCCTCTGCGTGAAGATTTTCTCGAAAAATAATTTCAACCCGCGTTGAACGGCTTTTGGCTTTTCAACGAAAAATAAGTATCACATGAATCCATTGATCAATGATTTGTTCGACCTGAGCGGCAAAGTGGCCCTGGTTACCGGAGGCACCCATGGAATTGGCATGGCTGTAGGGAAAGTGCTGGCCAAGGCTGGTGCGAAACTATGTATCAACGACCTCTCTGAAGAGAAACTCGAAGCCTCTAAGAAAGAATATGCCAAAGAAGGCATCGATGTTTATACCCTGGTATTCAACGTTACTGATGAAGCCCAGGTGGATGCCGGTATCAGCAAAATTGAAGCAGAAGTTGGTCCGGTTGACATTTTGGTAAACAATGCTGGCATTATCAAGCGCATTCCCATTCTCGACATGCCCATAAAGGATTTTGTACAGGTGCTGGATGTCGATTTGGTAGCACCACTCATTGTTGCCAAACGGGTAGCTCCGGGCATGATCAAGCGCCGAAGCGGAAAAATCATCAACATGTGTTCCATGATGAGCGTTTACGGGCGTAACAGTGTTTCGGCCTATGCTGCCGCGAAAGGCGGTTTGAAACTGCTGACCGAAAACATGACCTGCGAATGGGCCAAATACAACCTGCAAATCAATGGCATTGGGCCTGGCTATATTGCCACCTCGCAAACCGAACCCATCAGGGTAAACGGCCATCCATTCAACGATCTGGTGATGACCCGCACACCCGCCGGCCGTTGGGGCGAGCCCGAAGATGTGGGCAATGCCGCGCTCTTCCTGGCTTCCAAAGCCAGCAATTTTGTCAATGGACACATTCTTTATGTCGATGGCGGAATTTTGGCCAATTTTGGTTATGTGAAAGGTGAAAATGATTTGCCTGAATAATAAAAACACAACATCATGAAATCAACAATTCTTGTTTTGTTTGCAGTCATGCTGTTCACAGCCTGTAATCATGCTTTAGTTTTGCACCTGAGCAATCAATCGGACATCGATTTGGTGAACAAACCCCTGGAACTGGAACGCCTTGATTTGGAAACTTTGTTGGGGCCTTTATCCGAAACCGAAGTGGCAATGCTTACCGATGAAGACGGTAATCGTTTTCCGGCTCAAACAGAAGACCGCGATGGCGATGGGAAATGGGACTTGCTGTATACCCAGGTGAGCCTGCCTGCCAATGCTACCCGGCATTTCAGTTTTAACTTTGCTGAGGGGCCAGGAAAAACATTGACCAATATCCGTTTTGCCGATATCAACGATCCTTCGAGGGAATTTGAAAGTGCCGAACGGCTTACATCAAACGATACCGAAATCAGTCAACAGTATTTTCAGTTCGAAGGTCCGGGCTGGGAGAACGATGTGGTGGCTTTCCGTAACTATTTCGATGCCCGCAACGGGATCGATATTTTTGGGAAAACCAGTCGTGAAATGGTACTCGATTCTTGTGGTTTGAAAGGTGGTCCCTCGTATCATGAATTGCAAGCCTGGGGGATGGACATTCTGAAAGTAGCCAATTCGCTGGGCGCCGGAGCCATCGCTCTGGTATCTGAAAGTGGCTTGCACCGGATTGGCCCGGGTGCTGCAGGTACTTATACCCTGGTGCACGAAGGTCCGCTGCGTTCGGTTTTCGATTTGGATTTTAAAGGCATGAAGGTCAATGATCAGACGGTGAATGTGAAACACCGCATCACCATCGAAGCAGGAAAACCATACTACAAAAGTGAAATTTGGCTGGAAAACGGCCGGAACCTTCAGCTGGCAGCCGGCATTGTGAACCTCGATTCCGATACTTTTTATGTCCGAAGCAATGACAATTTTTCCTACTTCTTCACCCACGACAATCAGGCCTACGATGGTGAAAAGCTGGGCATGGCACTCTTTGTTCCTGCCAATCAATTGCTTGTGCATACAGCTCCTGAAGAGGGAGAAGGCATTACACAAACATTCTACACTGTATTGCCTGCAGCCGAACAGCCTGTTACATTTTATTTTATGGCTGGCTGGGAAAAGCAAAATGTAAACTATTCCAGTTTGGAAGGCTTTGAAAAAGCCATTCTGCATGAAATACAAATGCTGGAGGGGATCATTGTTGCAGAATAAATTTTGCAGGCCATGACGAAGGGTTCGGTAATCAAAGAATGACCGAACCCTTTTTTACATTTTGTTGTGGAGTAAATGGTTCATTATCATAATTCTTTGGCAAGAATTGAGCTTTTTATTATCTTGCGAATCTTCCAGTGATGTGGG
>JAFGVJ010000007.1 GCA_016938055.1 Prolixibacteraceae bacterium | reverse complement strand
GGTGGATTCCCGTCGTTGGATAAATCGTTCCAGGTGTATTGATTTCCTGAAGTTTCAAAATTCAAGTGATCGTAATCGGGTACTACCGGGGCCAATTCCCACATTTCAATATCATCGAGATAAATGTCGGCATTCGCGGTTCGTGCTTCATCAACAAAATCGGGGAGTATGGCTAAAACACTGAAAGTTTTGCCAATTTCGGCCGAATAATCGTATTCAATGGTTTCCCATTCGTTGGTTAAAGTATTTGGAATTTTTAATTCGGTTGTAGTTCCGGTATCTCCATTACCGGCATTGGCCTGAATTTTAAAGCCAACATTACTGATGGTTGGCTTGTAAAGCTTAACATGCAACATCCCGGGAGCGGTCACTTTAAATTTATCGACGTTGGCCCAGGTTCCTGCCCATGGTTCTCCAGCTTGCTGGATGGGAAAATATAAAACGCTGTCGCTGGGGTTACGATCATCCTTTACCGGATTGGCAATTACATAGGGAGGATTGCCGTTATTTGATAAATCATTCCAGATGTAATCGTTACCGGTAGCTTCGAAATCGTAAACGACCTGTGCTTTTAGAAGACTGGCAAGTAACATCATCGCAATTAGAATAGTAGTAGTTTTCATAATTTGAGTCCTTGTGAATTACGTTAGTATTTGTTGTGGGTATCAAAATTATGACCTGTAGCATTCAATGTCCAGTTTACTCAGTATACAACGTTTTCAACCCTACTACACACTACACAACATTACCCAAACATTGTATTTTAATTGAGTTGTAAATGACACAATATGAACACTATATGAGATGGTTAAATCTTGAATAAATGTAGAATCTTCAGAATATTTTCAACGTGGATATGATGCATCGTAGTATTAAACACCAGATGAAGAGCTGATTTTATGTTAATTTTTCTCTTGAAATAGCTGGATCAGCATCAATTTAGTAAGCCATAAGGTACTCAACCAGGTTTTCGGAAGAGTTTAGTTGTAGTTTTTTTCGGATACGGTACCGGTGTACCTCTACGCTTCTGATTGAAATGTTTAAGAGGTGGGCAATTTCTTTCGATGATAAATTCATTTTTAAATAAGCACAGATCTTGATATCACCCGGAGTTAAATCGGGAAACTCATTTTTTAAGCGATTGAAGAAATCCTGATGAGCCCTGTCGAAATTAAATTCAAAAGTATCCCAGTCATCATCAGTCAGGTATTTGTCAATGGCATTCATAATTTCCTGATAGTTCTTTTTAGGAAAGCGCGAGCCCAGTTCGTCCATTTGTTTGTCAATCATTCTCCTGATGCCGGTTAACAATTCATTTTTATTGATGGTATTCATGGTCAGTGCTGCAAGTTGCTGACTTTTGAATGTAATTTCGGCTTGAAGTTTTTCGTTTTCTAATTCAACAATGCGTTGATGATACAGCTGCTGTTCTTTTTCCGACTCCACCTTTTGTTTCTGCCTGATTTGGTCGATGTGTTTTTTGAGTTTCAGTACCACATAGATGCGTACTGCCACTACCAGCGAAATAATTAGAATAATGTAAAGGATGTAAGCTGCCCTGCTTAGATACCAGGGGGGCATCACTGTAAAAGTGTAAGCACTGGTGGGCATTTGTGATCCATTGTTGGTAACCTTACCAACCTCGAAGGTATATTCACCTTGTGGCAAACGTTCAAATGTACGTTGTGGCTGTGTTGAAACCGACCATTCTCTTTCGATTTCCAGCAACCTGGTTTTGTAGATGTTTGGACCTTCGCTGTAATTAAACCCGGTAAAATGAAAGGTCATACGGGTTTCATTTGGCTGAATGAATGCTTCTTCTCCTGCATTAAGTGGTAAATACCTTGATCCTGCATTCTTGTTGAAAACCTCAATTCCGGTAATTGCCGGCGGACGGTCATCCCTTAATTTCTCATCTTTATGATTTGAAATAACACCCAGTCCATTGGTTAAACAGGCCACACTGAATTGACTGTTGATGGGGGTGATGTTTTCATAATACTCTACCAACACCGCATCGTTGAAATCGAAACTCACCTGTTTTTTTTTAACAATGGTATCGTTGGATATTTGGAATAAGGCAGCCATTTCATTTAAAATGAACCAATAATCGTTCTCATTTACCTGAATGATGGTTTTGGCGTTTTGAAATTCGTTGAGCTGATTATTGTAATAATAGAAGGGTACAATTTCGCTCCGTAAATTATCAAAGGCATAAAGACCGTAACCTGTTGTAATGACAATGTTACTTTTTACTTTGAAAATGTTGAGGTTGTGATGAACCGGCAATCCTGATTCACGGTCGAAGTAGCGTGAATGCTTGACCTCGGTCAGGTCATCTGAGAGGGTGATTTTGTAGATTCCTTTTTGCATGTGGCTTACCCAAATATTCCCAAGTTCATCCACTTCGATATTCTTGCTGGGTTCCTGAAAACCTTTTATTGCATGGCTGGCTTTCCATTGTCGCGTATGCTGATCGTGGGTATACAGGATTAAATTGGCATAAGTGCTTTGGATGAGGTATTGCTGGTTGTTGTGCATCAGCTCGCGAATTTTCTGTGCACCGTTGTAATCAGAAACACGAATGGCTCGCTCACCTTCGAGTACATAGGTGCCGCTGGAGTGTCCGCAAAAAACTACATTGTCGATGATTTCAAGATCCCATACCTGACCGGCGAGCTCTTCAATCGGCTTTAAACCTGAAAGTTTGAACGACTCAGGAAAATGCTGGTCAATTGTCGAGGTGAATAGCCCACGGTTGGTTGCCACGTAAATTCTTTGGTGGTGCACACAAACATCGTATACCAGGCCCATGGCCTGCGTTTTGTCCACAAATAATTTAACAGGAGTGTCGAAGCGGATCAAACTGATGCCCTTGTCCATTCCTACCCATAAATTACCTTCGCTATCGATGTTAAGATCATAAACCGATTTACTGCCCAGCTCATCTTCAACAGTGATTTGCCGTAGAATTTCACCCTTTGAATTGAAGAGAAAAATACCTTTCAGCAGTGTGCCAACCGCAAAAACATGGTCGTTCATAACAACACCTGCATTGACATCAGCATCTTTCAATGCCTTACTTATGGGAGTGTCCCAATACGTAAATTGTTCTCCATGATGGATATATATCCCATCGTGGGCCGAACAAATCAGGTTTTGGCTTGGGTTAAACGGCATGATGGTCCTGACCAGTTTGTCATGAAACAAATCACTTCCGGGAATAAAGTCCAGCAGTTTGTCCCGGATGGTGTATAATCCCCTTGAAACACCCTGTACATAGAGCTGATTGTTCGATTCCTGTAAGAATAACAAGAGCAGTTGCTCATCAATTTTAGCGATGGTGCCCTCTTCGTATAAAAATATATTTGCAAAGGATTGAAAAATTACTTTGTGACCATCAATACCTATTTTCCAGAATTCGTCATTGTGCATTTGCGATGCAATATCCTGACTCAAGGAAACATAATGCAATTTTCCTATCGAGTCCCTTTCCCAGTAGCCAAACTCCTCGAACGATCCGGTATAAATTTTATTATCGGGTCCAACTTTGACCGATCGGATGATGGTTTTTCCCGGCAACTGGTACAATTCCCAGCGTTCTCCGTCGTATTGCAACAGTCCCCTGTTATTGCCGAAATATACATAACCCTGACTGTCAATATCAACAGACCAGTTCTTTTCAGAAGCTTTGTACGTTTGCCGTGAAAAATGGGTAATGTTTGGACGAAGGTTGTATTGCCCAACACTATGCATTCCAATTGACAGCAATAAAGTAAGTACAGCCCAAAAAAGCAGGCCGGGCCTAACGTTATACTGATTATTGATGGTCATTATTATTTGCTTAAATGATGCTTGCAATTACAGTCACAATTTACTTGTTTTTACACTGAAAACTGTCGCTGTAAGCGCAGAATGTGAGCCAGTATCAATTTGCCTGACAATTCCCCGAAGGGGTGGGGAGTTGGATGCTTATTGAAGATTGGAGCTGCAACAGAATGTTGTATGTCGAAACTTGTTGATCTTTAGCTATTTTTTATCAATTTTTGTTCATTGCATTCATCGTTTTTCTCAAATCCTGACTTTAAGTGGAGGTCATGTTGTGGATAAGGGATCTCAATCTGATGTTCCTTGAACTTTTTAAAGATGGCATAATACAACTGACTTTTAAGCACCATCGGAATATCACTGAATTCGGCGGTCCAAACCATCAGGACAAAATCCAAACTGCTTTCACCAAATGAATCAAACAATACACTGGGTGGGGGATCAGTCAAAACTCCCTGGTTTTCTAAAGCTACTTCAGTCAAGAGCATTTTTATTTTTTCAGGATCTTCTTTGTAGGAAACCCCCACCGGGAATTGCAACCTCACATTGCGGTTGTTATGGCTCCAGTTAATGACCCGTTTACTGGTGAGATCGGAGTTGGGGACAATTACGGCAATGTTATCGTTGGTGATGATAGTGGTAGCCCTGGCCGAGATTTTCACAATGTTACCGGCCAAATCATCAACTTCAACACGGTCGCCTACTTTAACCGGTCGTTCGAACAATATGATAATGCCGCTGATGAAGTTATTGGTGATATTTTGCAGACCAAAACCGATACCAATACCAAGCGCCCCGATCAGGATTCCTATTGCACTCAGGTCGAT
>JAFGVJ010000382.1 GCA_016938055.1 Prolixibacteraceae bacterium | reverse complement strand
GCTGCAGGTTCCAAATAGGTTCCTGTACGGCCTGTAATGTATAAAATATCGCCCTCCTGGTTGATGAGCACGCTGGCTGGTGCAAAGTTTTGCAATAACAACTGATCGGCCAGGGTTTGAATATTTTCGGTAGCAACTGTTGGTTTTAAACCTTCAGAAGGGAGCACCCTTTGGTGCGAAAAGGAACTTGGAAATCCCAACATGTCGTTGGTTGTTGGAATGGAGGCGCGTTTGTAGATTTTTAATTTTGTATCGATGGGTGTAAACTGCATGTTTTGTGAGTTCTCATTTTCGGAGCTGCCCAGCAGCATTACCCCACCTGAATTGAGACTGTAATGAAACAGGTTCATCAGTTTTTTCTGTAATACGGGCTCCATGTAAATGAGCAAATTCCTACAAGTCAGTAAGTCTAACTTGGTAAAAGGAGGGTCTTTAATCACGTTGTGTGGCGCAAAAACAACCATTTCGCGAATGTTGGAGTTTACCCGGTACAGGTCACCGTCTTTGGTGAAAAACTGGCTGATCCTTTCATGCGATACATCTGTCAGAACACTGGAACTGAATAGTCCTTTTCGAGCTATTTCTATGGCATCAACATCGATGTCGGTGGCAAATATTTGCAGGGTGAAATTCTTTTCCTTTTTGATTTTTTCGGTTGCTTCTTTAAAAACCATGGCCAGAGAATAGGCTTCCTCACCGGTTGAGCAGCCTACAATCCAGGCGCGTAACACATGCCCGGCAGGCAATTCGTTGAACATGCCCGGCAGGATTTCTTCTTTCATTTTTTCCCAAACCAGGGTGTCGCGGAAGAAATTGGTTACGCCAATGAGCAGTTCTTTAAAAAGGATTTCCAATTCTTTGGGGTTCTCCTGTAAAAAGCGGACATAGTTGGCAATTTTGTTGATTTGATGAACACTCATCCGCCTTTCGATACGGCGAAACAAGGTATTCTTTTTGTACAACGAAAAGTCGTGCCCCGATTGTGTCCGAAGCAAGATGATAATTTTTTCGAGGTTCGTTTTGCTTTTGTCGTCAAATTCGGGTTGCGGAACTTTTCCCGGACCGTGTTGGAGAAAGGCCATAAGTTTGGCAGGAAGTTCATCGGCGGGTGCTACAATATCAATCACCACTGCATTGATGGCACTTTGGGGCATGCCGTCAAACTTAGCCGTCAGAGGGTCTTGCACCAGTACAATGCCTTTTTTTCTTTGATGGCTTTTAAACCCAAACTGCCGTCGGAGCCCATGCCGGAGAGCACAATCCCGATACTTTTTTCCTGCTGATCTTCGGCCAGCGATTGAAAGAAATGGTCAATCGGTAGTCGAAGGCCCCGCTGTTCAATAGGTTCAAACAAAAACAGCGATCCTTTTAACAGGGACATGCTTTTATTCGGAGGGATCACATAAACATGGTTGGGCTGAACCTTCAGGTGATCGGTCACCTGAACGACTTTCATTTTAGTGGTTCTTTGCAACAATTCGGGCATAATGCCAACATGGTTCGGATCCAGATGTTGAATGACCACGAAGGCCATGCCATTTTCTTTTGGCATGTTTTCAAAAAACTGCTCCAAAGCTTCGAGCCCCCCTGCCGAAGCACCAATACCAACAATGGGAAAGCCGTGTGAAGGACGTTGTGTCCTCACGGTTTGTACTAGTGCTTTCGTTTTTTTTGTGGTACTTGCTGGCTTCATACGTTGTTGCTATTATTGTTGCTATCGGGTAATCATGTAGTATTTTAAATGCGATCCATGTACCAATTGAGTGTTTTCTCCAATTTCCGGTGAGCAGTTAAATCGGTAATGATTTTCTTTAAACGCAGGAATGAAGTTTCGCTCTTTACCACATAATCCACTGCTTTGTGATGCATGCAATTGATGGCCACTTCGATTTTGTCCTGGCAGGAGAGCATAATGACCGGAATGTTGGGATTGATGGCAAGAATTTTATCCAGAATATCAATGCCGTTCATGGCATTTTTATCAACCCCGTCGAGGAAATAGTCTAAAATGATGAAATCGGGATTATTTGACAGGTTTGCCAAACAATGTTCACCAGTTACATAGGTTTCGATATCGAAATCGGCATTCTCCAAGAATTCAATTTCCAACAGTTTCAGGAACAATGTATCATCGTCGACCAGAAAGAGTTTAATTTTGTTGTCGTTTTTCATTTTTCATTTTCAATCAATGAGTTTTTGATAGCACTCAATTCAACTTTCAATTCTTTACAAGCCTGGTTACAAACCGTTTCGATTTGAAGCACCAATTCGGGAATTCCATCGGAAACTAACTGTTTATTTGCATAATCCTGTATTTTTTTGGCCATGCTTTCAAAATCACTGCTGATGCCCATGATCGAAAACGATGGAATAATTTTGTGAACAGCGGCGTATAACAATTCCCAGTTTTTATCCTTCAAACTTTGCTTCATGGACGTAATGAGGGGAGGCGTTTGTTCCAGGTAGAGTGAAATCATCTGCATCATTAAATCGGGATTCGATTTTGTGCGACGCATCAAATAATCGAGGTCAATACACTTCAAGGATGGTGTTACAATCGCTTCGGCGGTTTTGTTCACTGTATCCAGCATCGATTTTTTTACCAGGCTAACAATTTTGTTGTACAGCACTTTTTCATCTACAGGTTTGGCAATGTAATCGTTCATTCCGGCAGCTTTGCATTTGGCCAGATCAACAGTAGTAACATCGGCTGTTAGCGCAATGATTGGAATGCTTGAATTCATGATGTTTCGGATATGCTCGGTGGCTTTAAACCCATTCATTTCAGGCATTTGCAAATCCATTAAGATGGTGTCGTAGGTATTGGTTTTTAGCATTTCGAGGGCAATTTTCCCGTTACTGGCAATATCGCAGCTAAAGCCGAAATCCTCTAAAATGGTTTTCATCAAAAGCTGATTCAACACGATGTCCTCAACCACAAGTATTTTCAAGTTGTTCACATCCAAATCCATTTCAACAATTTCGGATTCGTATTCAGCTTCGGCATTGGTTTTTTTGAAAATCAGGTTGAAACTAAAAGTTGAACCTACGTCTATTTTGCTTTCAACATGAATACAACCACCCTGAGGTTCAACCAGTTGTTTCACAATGGCTAAGCCCAGGCCGGTGCCTCCATACAACCTGGAAGTGCCACTGTAGGCTTGCTGAAAATTCTCGAATATCTTTTTTAGTTTGTCATCAGCAATGCCAATTCCGGTGTCGGAAACAGCAAATTCGATGGTCACTTTTTCATCATCTTCTTCGAGCAGGTGAACCTTTACCACAATTTTTCCCTGAGTGGTAAATTTTACGGCATTGCTCAGCAGGTTCAAAATAATTTGGTGCAAACGTACCGGGTCGCCCAGGAGTACTTCCGGGATCCGCTTGTCGTAATCAGTATGGAGTACTAGGTTTTTCTCCTGTATTTTAGGTTCAAACAAGTGAAGCATGGCCGAAATTGACAGTGACAACTTAAAAGGGATTTGTTCAAAAACCATTTTACCTGCATCTACCTTTGCCAGGTCGAGAATGTCGTTGATTAATACAATCAGTGAGTCGCCGCTCAATTTGATGGCCGAAAGGTATTCTTTTTGTTTTTCCGACATGTCGGTTTTCAGCAGCACTTTGGTGAACCCGATGATGGCATTCATGGGCGTACGGATTTCGTGGCTCATGTTGGACAAAAACTGCTGTTTAGCTTTCACGGCATCTTCGGCAATCCGGGTTGATCGTTCGGCTTTGATTTTTGCTGTTTCGGCAATTTCGGTGGCCAGCTGTGCAGCTATAATGGCTTCGTTCAAGGCAGTGGCAATTCGTTTTTGGTCAGTCACATCGCGGGCAACCACTACAGCGCCGAGCACTTTTCCTTTTTTATCTTTGTAGGCCGATCCGTTGAACAACACATCGGTTAATTTGCCCTCTTTGTGCCGCAATATTAGGGGTGAATTGCTGACCGATCCGTTGGCGAATACTTGCTGATAAACTTCGTGTGCTTTAAAGGGTTCGGTAAAATATTCAGCAAAATCGGTCCCTGTCAAATTTTGGCGGGTTATACCGGTAATGTTGGCCAGGGCCTCGTTCATATCGGTGATCTTTCCTTCTGTACTGATCGTTATCAAGGGATCAAGGCTAGCTTCTATTAAACTTCTTGCGTTCACTCTGTATTTATCCATACGTTTAATTTCCAACTTCTTCAATCGGACTTCTCCTTTTATCTTTCAACAATTTGTAATGTGATGGTGGAAAACCTGTAACTTTTTTAAATTGATTGGATAAATGGGCTACACTGCTGTAGTTTAATTGATAGGCGATTTCAGTAAGATTCAATTCGCCGTACATCAGCAGCTCTTTCACCTTTTCAATTTTGTGAACGATGATGTATTGTTGTATGGTGATGCCTTTTACTTCGGAGAAAATATTGGAGAGATAGGTGTAATCCATCTTCAATTTTTCACTGATATAATCGGAGTGATTGATTTTGATCAGATCGTTGGAATTGTGCACCATTTCAATGATCACTGTTTTAATTTTTTCAATCAGAATCGCCCGCTTGTCATCCATCAGCTCAAGACCAGAAGAAAGCAAGGCCAATTTAAGTTGGTTCAGTTGCTCCTCTGTTAGATTCTCCATAATTTCAATTTCACCCAGATCGACTAAAATGAAGTGAAATCCAAGGTTTTTCAACACTTCTTTCACCACCATTTTACAGCGGGTGCTTACCATGTATTTGATGTATAATTTCAAGTGACTAATTTTCGTGAGATGATTTAATTCTCGAAGTTACGCAATATATTAGAATGAATTATGATTATTTAATTATATTGTCAAGTTTAATTTTTTATTTACAAACAAAGTTGTAAGGTGCAGCTCAAAATATGTTATAGAAGTTTTGGGAAAAGTTACATTATTCACACATTCAGCCGTTTCAGTTTGTCATTTTAAATATTATGCTTATTCGTATGAGGTGTAATATCTTTCAATTGTTAATCGGGCCAATAAATAGCTCACGGTTGATTCTGCCCCCTGGTTCAAATTCACGTTGTGTTCTTCCAGCCCATCGTAACATCCTCCGGTACATGGGTTGTAAATGATTTGGTGCAGACGGTTTTTTCCCAAAAACCAGTTAAATGTCGTTAGCATTTTTTCACGGTATTCATGGGTTTCTAAAGCATCGTAAAATTTGCTCAATGCCATCAATGTGTACGAAACTTCGATGGGTTGTTCTCCAAAGTTGTCGGTTCCCTTTCCCCGCAGAAGCCATTTTTTATTGGAAATGACTTTGATCCCTTTTTCGCTGAATGTTTGTGATAAAAGAAAACGGAATGAGGCCAATGCCACTTCAATATAAGTTTTTTTGCCGGTGATCAACCAGGCATTGAGCAAAGCCTCGGGTAAAATGCTGTTGGCATAGGTGAGGTAACTTTCAAACCATTCCCATTTTTCGCTTGATTCATGTTTGTACATTTGAACCATCCGGTTGGCCATTTTTTCTATGGTTCGCTTGGTTGCTTCAGTTCCGAAAACATCCTGATAATAGTACAACCCTTTTATGATAAAAGCCATTGCCCGGGTGGAGTGGATTTCTTCCAGCTGAGGTAAGGCTACCAGCATGATGGCATTGGCTTGAATGATGAATCGGGCAGGGAATAAGGGTTCTTTTGAAATGATGAAGCCCAAAGCCCATATTGCACGTCCATTGGCATCGTCGAGGTTCGTTTCCCTGTTTTGTTGGGTAAAGTTCAGGTTTTTATCTACATAATTCTCGAAGCGACCTGAGGGTAACTGGCAACGCTTAATAAAATTGAGATAAGTTTGCAGATAGACCAGGTCATTGTGATCGGCGGTTAATTCATAATGCATGCACATGGCAATCAGGGCCCGGGCATTGTCGTCGAGGGTGTAGCCTGAGCTCAAATCGGGCTGGTTGATTTTGGCGAATTGGATGATTCCCACTTGGGTTGTCATCTTTACAAGGTGACTGAGGTCGATGGCCGGCAAATTGTACTGGGGGGTAATTTTATGGGTCGAAATTTTCTCAAATACTTTTGCATGAGCAAGCGCCGAGTTTTCCCAGGCGGTAGAGATTATTTTTTGCAGGGTGTTTAAACTGATGTTTTTCCGCAGAGCATCGTCATTGAACAGCCGGTTTACGCCCAAAGCCAGTTGTTGGGAGTTTTTAAAATCGAAAATGATTCCGGTATCTTCGGTCAAAACTTCTTTGGCATGAGGGATTGGGGTGGATATGATGGGGCAGGCGCAACTCATGGCATAGGCAAAGGTTCCGCTAACAGCCTGGTTCGGATCGTTGGTAGTAAACAAATAAACATCGGTTAGTTGCAAATATTCAAGCAAAGCGGGGAGGGCTAAAAAGCTGTTGATAAACCTTACATGCTCCTGAAGTCCGAGTTTTATTACAGTGGATTCGAGCATTTCCCGATATTTTTCGCCTTCATTTTTAAGCACTTCGGGATGTGTTTTTCCAATGATTAGAAACATGACTTCGGGGCTGGTTTTGATAATATCGGGCAAGGCATGCAAAGTGGTTTCAATACTTTTGCCAGAACTCAGCAAGCCAAAGGTTGTCAATACTTTTCGGCCTTTCAATGCATACTTGTCTTTCAAAGTATCTTTATCGAGGTGTGCTACCAGGTGGGTGCCGTGGGGTATCACCGATATCTTGTGAGCCGGAATTGCATAATCTTCAACCAGTATCTGTGATGCGTGATGGGTCATTACAATCACCGATTTACAGTTATACGCGATCATGCGGACTTTTGCCCTGAAAATTTCATCGGGATGGGGCAAAACCGAATGAAAAACTATGGAGATGGGTTTTTTTACATCAAACAAAAATTCAATGAACTCTTTTTCTCTGGTGCGATAAAAACCAAATTCATGTTGTATCAAAACAATTTTAATTTGTTCGTTTTGATTAATCTCGTGGGCCAATTTTGCAAACTCCTGAGCATCGGTGGTATCGAGGATGCAGCTTACATCGTTGTTGTAACGATGACTTTTGGGGCCTGCCTCTAAAGCACACACTTTGAAGGAGAAAGAAGTGCTGAATTTTTTTTTGAGGGCTGTTATCAAATCTTCAGAATAAGTTGCAATGCCACATTCACGGGGAGGATACGATGTAATCACCAGTATTTCTGTTAGTTCATTGACGTGTTCAACAAGCCTGGCTTTGTGGGGCACTTTTTTGGAAGTAGTTTTTCGATAAGCCGATACTTCGGGTTGAAACAGCTCTGTTAACCGGTTATTCCCTGCATTGAACTGGTCGGTGTTTTTTTCATTTTTCATCGTGAATGGTGTTAGCTATCAATTCGGCAATCAATGATGACAAGCATACCGAAGCCGTGGCGATGACTGAATCGGCCGCTCCGTAATAGATGTACAAGGTATCTTCAAACAAGGCAGTGCCTGTTGGGAAAACCACATTGTTGACTTCTCCTTTTCTTTCCCATTCTTGTTCGGGCGAGAAAAGTGCATAAGGTAAGCGGGCAATCACTTTATCAGGGTTTTCAAGGTCTAGCAATGCTGCTGCACAAGCAGAATAAACGATGCCATTATCGGTCTCTTCGGCTCCGTGGTAAATCAACAACCATCCTTCTTTGGTCTCAATGGGCGGACATCCGCCGCCAATATAGCTTGATTCATGAGGGTATAAAGGGTCGATTAGGATGTGATCCTGAAAGTTCAGGAAATACTCATCCCAAAATTCTTTGGTGAGATCGGCCAGCTGATTGAAATGGGTAATTTGAATGCCAGGCCTGATCCGGTGCAGAAACACCAACTGGCCTTTGATACGCCTTGGAAAGAAAACCACGTTTTTATCCCACAACATGATTCTTTTATCAGGATCGGACTCCTGATAGTAGAATTTCTGGTTCCGGTAGTATTTCTCGTTCACTTTTCCTGATGTCTCGGCACGGTACACAAATTCGGCATAGGTGATGGGCGGGACAATGATCCCATGTTTTTTGAACTGCTTCAGATTTTTTGATGTGGCCAGTGCTCCGCGGGCATTCAAGCCATCGTAAGCAGTGTAGCTCAGGTAATACAAATCGTCAATTTTTACAATCCGTGGGTCTTCAACCCCCTGCGACTCATAATCATGTTCGGGTATGATAATGGGTTTATCCCAGCGTTTGGATACCGAAAGGGGGCCGGTTAAACGGCAATGTCCTATGGTAGAGTGATTCCCTTTTTGTACAGCCCGGTAAAAGAGGTGTACGTCATCATCGACCCGTATTGCAGCAGGATTCAAAACCCCGTCGTTTTCAAATTCCAGATTGGTTTTCGATAGCAAAATGCCTTCCTTTTTTACATTGATCATAATGAAATCTTTTTAAGTAATGGTTTTATACTGATCCGTGGAGGCATGGTATCACCCAATAGGTATCCCCATGGTTTCAAAGGTTCTATGTTGTCGAAAATCACCTTGATGATGGCCAGCAAGGGGATGGAGAGGAACATTCCGGTGACTCCCCAGAGTGCATTTCCCGCTATCACCGCAATGATGGAGAACAAGGCATTGATCTTTACTTTTGAAGAGACAATTTTGGGTACAATAAAATTATTGTCAATCAACTGAATGATGTAGTAAATGATCAGAATATAAATGGCTGTCCAACTATTGTCTTTGGTAACCAGCGCCACAGCCATGGGCATGGCCACTGCAATGAGCCCTCCGATGTAAGGAATCATGTTGAGCAAGGCTCCCAGCACTCCCAACAGGATGGCGTATTCAATCCCGAGAATTAGAAGGGTTGTTACTTCGAGAATTGCAATAATCACCGCTTCAATCAATAAACCCACAAGATATTGTTGTACAACACTCTTGGTTTGTGTGACAACCTGGTTTACTTTCTTCTCGTGTTCAATACCGAAGAGCTTTCGGATAAACTCAATCAGAATAGGCTGATAATAAAGTATCAGGAAAATATAAACTGGTATCAGGAATACAATTACCAGGCCGTTGCCAACAATTACCAGGGTTCTACCAATTGCCGCACTGCTGGTATCGAGGATATCGGCCTGTGTTTTTTCAATCCAGCCATAAATTTGCTTTGAGTTGATATCATAATAACTCGAAGCT
>JAFGVJ010000381.1 GCA_016938055.1 Prolixibacteraceae bacterium | reverse complement strand
TGAGGGTATCGATCGAAACAATCAGCCCTTTATTGAACTTACAGAGATTGTCGTCAGGGAGTTTTATCATTGACCAGCAGTGGAATGGTAAAAAAGAAGGAACTTCCTTTACCCGGTTCACTTATTACCCACAGTCGGCCATTGCAGTATTGCACAAATTCCTTACAGAGTTTCAGCCCCAGACCGCTACCGGCCTCTTTTTCTGTTCCCCGTTTGTGAAAGTTCAGGTCAATCCTGAAAAGTTGATCAATCTCATCATCACTCATCCCGATTCCTTCGTCTTTCACACAAAAAACCAGTTCATTTTCGTAAGTTTTTACAATAATTTCGATGTTTGAATTTCTTGGCGAAAACTTGATGGCATTGGTGCACAGGTTTCTGATCACCGTTGAAATAAGGTTGTCATCGGCGTAACCCTGGTCAAGGGTCAGGTAGGTTTGAATAATTTCAATATCCTTGTTTTTGGCCTGGGTCGAGACAGTTTCGAGAGAAAGCTCAATCAGGTGCCGGGGATCGATGGTTACAGGCCTGTTTTTAATGGCTCCGCTTTGGGTACGTGTCCACTCCAATAAATTCTGTAAAAGGTTAAAAGCATTTTTAGAGGAAACGTTTATGTCATTGATGATTTCTTTTTTCTCTAGGTCATCTACCTGATCATATTCTGTTGCAAGATAACCCGACATGCCGATGATGCCATTGAAAGGATTCTTCAGGTCGTGAGCAATGATGGAGAAGAATTTGTCTTTCGATTCGTTGATGGCTTTGAGATCGGCTTCTGTCTTTTGCATTTTGTTGCGCTGTTTGATCATTTTGATGCGGCTGTTCACCAGGTATAAAATACCTCCCCCGCCTAACAGAATGATCAGAATGTTGATGATATAGGCAGCCCGGTTTAAACGTTTAACAAGGGTCAAAAGCTGATCGTGATTGAGTGCAACCAGGAAAACATGTCCGTATTGGTTGGTAAATTCAAGTTCCGAAATGGATAAATAGATGGCTTCCTTTTGGCTGTTGAGATAAAGTGAATGATTGTTGAGTTCTTCATGGTCAATCATTGCTTGAAGGGCCTGGTTCATTTGAATGCAATTGGCTTTATTGTTCAACAACTCGAAAGGCAAATGAAAGGCATGGTCAATCCAGCAGTTTGGAAGATAAGGGCTGGTTTTAAATTCAGTTTGAAGCATTTTGTTGAAGGCTTCGGGGAGCTCTTGTGTGACCAATACATAGCCCATGTCGATTTCGCTATTAGCCTCCAATAATTGATCTCTGATGGTATGAAAATCGAAACCAATGCAAAAGTATCCCTTTAAGAGTTGATCTTTTCGGTAGGGAAGGGTATACTGGTAACCGATAAAATTGTTACTGATACTGAAGGAATAGGGATCCTTCAGCAGTAAGGTATCTTTCAAGCTGTTGCTGGTTTTGAGGTTGAGGGAATCGGTAACCTGCGCACAGGGCTGAAAAGGAAAAACCGGTTTAAATGTTAAAAGTGCAATTCCATGATGTTTATTTTCGCGTAATTTTTGCTGATTATAAGCTTCAATCTCGCTCATCAAGGCATTGCATGCTGACTCATCCTGAACATTGAACTGTGCAAAAAGTTGATTGAATGCCGGATCGAAACAGATTTGTTCGAAGATCAGGTGTGCTGTTTGGTGGTACGAAGCAAGGATCAGCTTCTTCTGAATATCGAGTTTTTTGGAAAAAAAACGCAATTGTGTTTGCTGTATGATCCTGGTATCCTTCTTAATATAATACCTGATAGAAGCAATCAGTGTAATTGAAATGGCCAGTATTAAAAGCAGTATCCCGTTCTTTTTTCTCATATCACAGTGCAGATGTGATACAATTTAAAAAAAAGGTTTCATTCAAAGTGCATTGAAATGAATAAAAAAAGGCCCTTGCGGGCCTTTATATCATTTTCAAAATAATTAATACTCATCCTCGTTGAAGAAAAAGTCATCTTTACTTGGATAATCAGGCCAGATGTCTTCAATCGATTCATAAATTTCTCCTTCATCTTCAATTTCCTGAAGGTTTTCGATCACTTCCAGGGGGGCACCCGAACGAATACCATAGTCGATTAATTCGTCTTTTGTTGCAGGCCAGGGTGCATCTTCCAGTTTTGAGGCTAATTCTAAAGTCCAGTACATAGTGGTGATGATTAACAATAAATCAATAAAAAATTATTGCGAATATAAAAATTTTTTTCAATTAAAATAGGTCAATGGAATTAAGTTTTCTGACGGAACCAGATGGTCTCCTGATGGCCCTTTTTCAGGTTGATGTATCTTGCCAAAACAAACAAATAATCAGACAAGCGGTTGATAAAAACCAGCACATTCTTTTGCACATTTTCGTGCTTGCTCACCAGGGTGATGCGTCGTTCTGCCCTGCGGCAAACTGTACGGGCTAAATGGGCGTATGCAGCATAGCTAGTACCTCCGGGCAAGATGAAATTTTTGAGTTCTGCTAACTGGTTTTGCATACGGTCAATTTCCCTTTCAATCCTTTCAATGGCTGACTGTTCGCAAACACTTTGTTCTGTATGCTTGCCATCATGCTGATCAGTAGCAAGGTGAGAACCAAAATCAAAGAGTTTGTGCTGAATAAACCCCAATATTTCATCAACTTCGTTTTCAACCTGTCCGGTTCTGAGTAGTCCCAGCCAGGAATTTAGTTCATCGATGGTACCATAGGCTTCTAGCCGGTCGTCGAATTTTTCGACACGTGTACCGCCAATCAGGCCCGAGGTGCCGTCATCGCCGGTTTTGGTATAAATTTTAAAACTTCGATCTGAATTCATAGTCACTTTTAATTCATTGATACAAACATACACCTTGTTTGGTTCGGAGCTTAAAGTTATTTTTTTAAGCGATGCAGCCATTGTTGTGTTGATAAAAATTAATGATCGCTTAATACTTTCCGGTGCGAATCCAATATATTTGTTTCATGCCTTCACCCTTATCGCAGGATATTAAGTTTTTAGCCGGCGTTGGCCCCAAACGGGCAGAGCTCTTGAAATCTGAACTGGGAATCGTGACGTTTGCCGATTTGCTGTATTACTTTCCTTATAAATATGTCGATCGTACAAAGTTTTATACCATCCGCGAAATAAACGGACAGTTGCCTTATGTGCAAATCATTGGGAAAATAGCGAAAGTTGAAAAGGCAGGAGAGGGGCCCAAAGCAAGGCTCACTGCAGTATTGACTGATCAAACCGGTACTTTGGACCTGATTTGGTTCAAAGGTATCAAGTGGGTGATGAGCAGCATCCGCACTGACCGGCAGATGGTCATCTACGGTAAGCCATCGGTGTTTAACGGGCGCATCAACATTGTTCATCCCGAACTGGAGGACTACAACGAGGTGAAAAACAGCATTGCCGGATCCATTCAGGCTTTTTACAATACCAGTGAAAAGATGAAAAACAATTTTCTGACTTCCAGGGCATTGTTGAAACTGCAAACCACCTTGCTTGGCGTTTTGCATGGGTATATCAGGGAAACGCTGCCCGAATGGTTTGTGGAAAAATATCGTTTGGATTCACTCGAAAATGCTTTAACGAACATCCATCTTCCGCAAAACCCCGAACTCTTGCGCAAAGCACAGTTCAGGTTGAAATTTGAAGAACTGTTTTATATTCAGCTGAAGCTGCTGAGTATTAAATCCTACCGCGAAAGAAAATTCAGGGGGCATGTTTTTGAAAAAGTGGGTGACAAACTGAACGCCTTTTACCACGAGTGCTTGCCTTTTGAATTGACCAACGCCCAGAAAAGGGTGATTCGTGAAATCAGGCGCGACATGGGCTCCGGATTGCAAATGAACCGCTTGTTACAGGGCGATGTTGGAAGCGGTAAAACCCTGGTAGCACTCATGTGCATGCTCATTGCCCTTGATAATCAGGTACAAACCTGCCTGATGGCCCCCACCGAAATACTGGCTGTGCAGCACTTCGATACCTTGTCGAAATTGCTGAAACCCCTTGAGCTCAACATCCGCCTGCTAACAGGTTCCACCAAAACAAAGGATCGCAGGTTGATTCACCAGGAACTGGAAGATGGATCGTTGAGCATCCTTATTGGTACCCATGCACTGATTGAGGACAAGGTGTCCTTCAAAAACCTGGGTTTTGTGGTGATTGATGAACAACACCGTTTTGGCGTTGCCCAGAGAGCGCGCTTGTGGGCCAAAAATACCATCCCGCCTCATGTGTTGGTGATGACTGCAACGCCCATTCCCCGCACTTTGGCCATGACCCTCTATGGCGATCTGGATGTTTCAGTGATCGATGAATTGCCTCCCGGCCGTAAGCCCGTAAAAACACTACACTTTTTTGAAAAAATGCACCGGGAAGTGTATCGGTTTCTCGATAGCGAAATTCTCAAGGGGAGACAAACCTATGTAGTGTTCCCCCTCATTGAAGAATCAGAAAAACTGGATTATAAAAACCTGCAGGCAGGGTACGATCATTTGCTGAAAGTTTTTCCGCAGTACAAAATCGGGATGGTGCATGGAAAAATGAAACCCTCCGATAAAGAAGAGGAAATGCTTCGTTTTAAAAATCACGAAACACAAATACTGGTTTCTACCACAGTAATTGAAGTTGGTGTTGATGTGCCCAATGCCTCGGTGATGCTCATTGAAAGTGCCGAGCGTTTTGGCCTGTCGCAGTTGCATCAGCTCAGGGGTAGGGTGGGCCGTGGTGCCGATCAATCGTACTGCATCCTGATGTCGTCCCACAAACTGTCGAAGGAAAGTACCATCCGGCTCGAAACCATGGTGCGCACCACCGACGGTTTTGAAATAGCCGAAATTGATCTTAAATTGCGTGGACCAGGCGATTTGGAAGGGACACAGCAAAGTGGTATCGGCTTCGACCTGAAAATTGCCAACATTAGTCGCGACGGAGATATCCTGCAACATGCGCGAAATGTGGCTGCCGACATTATCGATGATGACCCCATGCTGGAAAAATCACACAATGCTCCATTCAGAGTACAGTTGCGACACTTGAAAAAAACACCCTTTGACTGGAGCAGTATCAGTTGATTTTGAAGGAAAATGAATCACAAAGGTTTTAAAATGAATGAGAACAAAACTACAGGTACAATGGTTATGAATATCGGATTACACAATTTGGCAATCAATCATCAATACCTTAAAGCGCTCACTGAATGAAATTTCGCCTCCTCCTCGTTTTTTTCGCCTTGTTTGTATTTTGGCAAGTGCAAGCCGAAAGTCTGCTTTTAAGTACCCGGCAGCCCCATCAAAAAGTCTATGCCATTTTTGAAGATGATTTCTACAGGG
This sequence comes from Prolixibacteraceae bacterium, assembly GCA_016938055.1. Lineage (GTDB taxonomy): Bacteria > Bacteroidota > Bacteroidia > Bacteroidales > Prolixibacteraceae > Roseimarinus. The sequence goes on along the minus strand of JAFGVJ010000381.1, from coordinate 3,066 downwards.
TTCCGCCTCCTGCTGATTTCTTACTGAAGTCGACCACTCAGGCAGCTAGTAACATTGTGGTGAAATACAATGACTTTCCCAACGAAGCCCGTGCAGCATTTGAATATGCAGTTTCCATCTGGGAAAGCTTGCTGTATTCAGGACAGACAATTCAGGTAGAAGCCCATTGGCTGGAACTTGAAGGCGATGGTAACAATGTGGTGTTGGGTGCTGCTGGCGCTTCAAATTTCTACATAGGCAAATCCGGTTTGCCCAACAGTAAGGTGTTTTACAATGCACCACTGGCCGAAAAGCTGGTCAACGATGCCCTGAATCAAGCAGGAACACCCGATATTTATGCCTATTTCAACGAAAAAGCATCGTGGTATTTTGGAACCGACGGGCAGACACCTGCTGGTAAATTCGATTTTGTCACCATCGTGTTACATGAGCTCTGTCATGGATTGGGCTTTCTGGGCAGCATGAATATCACCGATGATCAACAGGGTATCTGGAGTTATGGCAGCCATTTCCCTTTTTCTTACGATCAATTTATTGTCAATGGCGAAGGTGCTTCACTGACCAATGTTAATGCTTTTCCCAATCCCTCAAAAGCCTTGTATACACAGATTACAGGCAATAATTTATACTTCGATGGTCCGGTGCTCAGGCAACGTACCGGCGATCGGGCTACCTTGTATGCTCCCGAAACCTATGATCCTGGTTCAAGCATCGATCATTTGAGCCGCATATACGATCAAACTGAAAATAGTCTGATGACACCGGGCATTCGTTCCGGTACCTCGATACACAATCCCGGAAACATCACCATGAGTATCATGGACGAAGTGGGATGGGCCAATATTTTCATTGAACACGAACCGCTTAAAAGCCAGGAAACACTGGCCGATTTGCTTGTAGCTGCAAAAATTTACCCCGATTTTGATACTGAACTGATGGAGCCAAGCTTGTTTTATGCCCTGGGTGAGGGTCCCTATCAATCAGTTCTATTGATGAACTCCGGAATAGATTCAGTTTATTTCGCCTCCATTTCATTGTCGTCCAATGCGAAAGTAAAATATTACATCAGTGTAAAGGATCGATACGGACGAACATTCTTCTATCCCAACACAGCTCCGGAACTTCCCTCGCTGGTGGTGCTTGGTGCTGATACTGTTTCACCCCAGATTGTCCATCTTCCTGATCACTATTTTTTTTATGGCGAAAAAGATTTGACCCTCACTTGTGAAGTGACCGATTTGATGGGTGTAGATTCGGTTTTTGTAGAGTATTGGCACAACCAAAAGATGAAAACACCTGCTAAATTGGGGCCCCTCGGTAAGAACAAATTTGGTGTTATGCTCAATCTCGAAGCCCTTGAACTCAACGAAGGAGACACCTTGAGCTACCGGATAGTAGCCAATGATTTAGCCATGGCAGCGAATACCGGCAATCATCCGGCCAATGGCTACCATCAATTGGTGGTGACCCGTATTCCCGATTTCGTAGAAACCCTTGAGCTGGGTTTTGAAAGTGGTGCCAACGAATGGATCACCGAGGGTTTTGAGCTGGCAGTTGCCCCCGGTTTTTCCGATCCGGCCCTGCATTCCGAACATCCTTATTTGAATGGTGGCAGCGATACCTGGCTCGATTTCACTGCACAACTGGTTTTCCCCATAAAAATTCACGACCTGTATCATTTTATTTCATTCGACGAAATTGTCCTGGTTGAGCCGGGTGAAAAGGGTGCGGCTTTCGGTACCGATGAATTCTGGGATTATGTGCTTGTTGAAGGATCGAAAGATGGAGGTGAAACCTGGATCCCTTTTGCCGAAGGCTGGGATTGCCGTTTGCACCCAGAGTGGGAGAATGCCTATAACCAATCCTTGTATTTCAATAATTTCGACATTTTGGGTGAAATGGATCTGTATCGGCGTCATCAGATCGATTTAACTGCCCCCGATGAGTTTGCTCCGGGCGATGTGATACTGATTCGCTTTCGGTTGAACTCCGATCCTTTTGCCACTGGCTGGGGCTGGGCCATTGATAACTTAAAAATACAAACTGTTGGTTTGAGCAGTGAGCTGGCTATACTGCCCGATTACAGGGTATATCCCAATCCGGTGAGTGATGGGCGCTTTAGTATCGGCGGGTTAAATGAACCCGTTCGCAGTCTTCAACTGTTCGATGCCATGGGAAAATTAGTCTATCAGCAAAAAAATGTGGCCATGCAGGAACAAATTTTTGTGCCAAATTACCAGCGTGGCATCCATATTTTATATCTTGAAGGCGAAAAAAGTGTTTATCGGACCAAACTGCTTTTTCGCTAGTATTTAAAAAAATTGAAATATGAAAACAACTTATCCATTCCTTTTGGCCGTAATGTTCATCGCTCAAGTCGGCTTGCTCAGGGCACAGGTAAAATATTCTGAAAAGATTACCGATAAATGGCCTTATCTGTATGAAGAATTTCAAGAAGGAATCTTATATTTTGATGGAAGCAAAGTATCAAAGGCTTCCTTTAATGTTGATGTAGCCAACCAAAGCCTGGTGTTTTTTGAAGAAGATCAGAAGCTAAAATCAATCAGCAAGAGCATCAGCATTGATTCGCTGGTGCTGGTTGCTGCCAAATTCTACAAAATAGATGATATGTACGAAGTACTTGCTCAACAAGGAGGCAAGGCTCTTTTACAAAAAGTGAGGATTGATTTAAATGCTGCTGCCGAAACGGGTGGGGGCTATGGAACCGGATCGGCCACAGATGCAACCACAAGGCTTACTTCGGTCGATGTGGCCAATTATACCGGTGTGGCATACGAAGTAATGAAGTTGGAACTGGGTAAAGGGAAAGCTTTTGAAACCATTACCGGGTATTACCTGACTGATGATCCCAAGGCTGAACCACAAAGGGCTACAAGGAATGCCTTTGCTGATCTGTTCCCCGATGCCGATGTAAAAGGGGAGATCAAAGCTGGAGGATTAAAGTTGAATAAGGCTGAAGATTTGATAGAGTTATTCAAGCGTTGCAGCAAGTAATTGACTACTAACATAAATACAGTACCACCCCTCCGGGGCGGATGGACAGTG
>JAFGVJ010000068.1 GCA_016938055.1 Prolixibacteraceae bacterium | reverse complement strand
CTTTTGTTAGTATATAGGCTGATCGTTTATTTCTCCAATTCGCCGTAAACCAGTGCACTGGCGCCAACGATGGCGGCATCGCCGGGTTTCAGTTGCGAAGGCAGGATCTTGATCTTGTTCTTGAAAATGGGCAACAAATGGGCCTCGAGGCTTTCTCGGGTGGGTTTGAAAATGTATTCACCGGCAGCCACAGGTCCGCCAAACAGGAAGATGGCTTCCGGACTGTTGTGGTGCACGGTGTCGGCCAAACCCTGGCCCAGCCATTTTCCGGTTTGTTCAAATACTTCAAGGGCTACCTTGTCGCCTTTTTCAGCGGCATCGAAAATCATTTTGGAATCGAGCTCATTGAACGATTTATCGGCCAGCAGGCTGTCGCTGCAATTGTCGCGGGCCATGATTTCAAAGGCGGTACGCTTCATGCCGGGTGCCGAGCAATAGGCTTCGAGATGGCCACGGGCGCCGCAACCGCACAAACGGCCACCGGGAATCAGGGTCGTGTGCCCGCATTCGCCGGCAAAACCATCGTGACCGTAAACCAGCTTGCCATCCACCACAATGCCACTGCCCACTCCTGTTCCCAGGGTGTACATGGCAAAGTTAGCCATGCCCTTGGCACCACCGTAAATCATTTCACCAATGGCGGCAGCGTTGGCATCGTTGGTGAGCGCAATGGCCTGCAAATCGGGGAACTGTACTTTCAGCAGCTGCACAAAATGTACCACGCCCTTGAACGAGAGGTTGGGAGCATATTCAATGGTTCCGTTGTAATAATTGCCGTTGGGGGCACCTATGCCAATGCCCAGGATGTCCAGCTCGGGATTCACCATCTTTACTTTTTTGGTCAGCTCCCTGATGGCATTCGATAAATCATTGATGTAGAGATCGATGTTGCCATGCGAAGGGGTGGAGATGTTGTCTTTTACCAACACGTTTCCTTCTGCATCCACAACACCAATGGCGGTATTGGTTCCGCCGATATCTACTCCGATCGCTACTTTCTTCATAAGTATATTGTTTAAAAGGTGACTATGCTCTTCTGATAAAATTGCCTTTTACAGCATAATAGAAAATGTACAAATAACAAACGGCTGGTACAAGGTATGCCCAGGTATAACCAGCGGTGTCGGCAATTTTGCCCATGATGGGTGGAATCACTGCTCCACCAATAATCAGTGCGTTGATCAAGCCCGAAGCGCCACTCAGCTCGGCATTGTCGAGGTCCTTCACGGCCAGGGCAAAGATGTTCGGGAACATGATGGAGTTGAACAAACCAATAGATACCACGGTCCATAATGCAACATTGCCAGTGGTGAAGGTGGTGGTCAGGTCTAACAAAGCTGCAATGAGGGCGAAAATGGCCAGGGTACGGGCGGCCTTGCTGCGGCCAAAGGTCATGATGATGAAGTTTACCAGGGCTGCTCCGGTAAAGGTGGCGCCAATGGCCCAGTTCCATTCAGTAACAAACGATCCGGCTACAAAGGCAAGTACCAGAACAGGTAAGAGGTAAACAATTTTCTGACTGAATGTTTTTTCGCTGAACATGAATGAACCGTAAAAACGGCCAATCATGGCACCTCCCCAGTAAATGGCGGCATAGGTGGCTGCCGACTCTTTGGTCAGGGATTCGATGGAAGTACTCAGGTAGTTGATCAGCAGGTTGGCATTCCCCACCTCGGCACCTACATAGGCGAAAATGGCAACACCACCCAATACTACGTGGGGATATTTCCAAATACTTTTCTTTTCGCTTTTTACAGTGGCAATTTTGGGCAGCTTAATGGTGAAAATGGCTATGGCAACCAACAAAACAATTACGCCCATGATGATAAACGGCATGGGAACCCGTTCAGCTGCGGCAATGTTATCTTCGGGCGATTTAAAATCAAGCCCTTTAAATATGGCTATTGAAATCAGCCAGGGAGCCACCATGGTGGCAATGGAGTTCAATGCCTGGGTTAAGTTCAAACGGCTCGAAGCTGTTTTGGCAGCACCAATGGCCGTTACATAAGGATTGGCAGAAACCTGGAGGAATACAACACCGGTAGCCAGAATAAAGGTTCCCAGCAGAAAAATCGGGAATGAAGGCATCTGAGCTGCGGGAATGTAGATAAAACTTCCCAGCGCCATTAACACAAGCCCTGAAACGACTGTCATTTTGTACCCGATTTTATCGATCAGTTTACCGGTTGGTATCGACATGATGGGATAAGCAATAAAAAATGCGGATGAAAGCAATGAGGCACCAAATTCCGATAATCCAAAGATCTCCTTCATGGGTGCACTTAAGGTGATGATAAATGTGGTGGCGAAACCAAAAATAAAAAAGATGGCGCCAAACACGGTCATCCCTACGACAAGGTTATTGTTCTTTTGTTCCATTAGTAAATTAATTTAGTTGTTTATGTAGTTGTTTTCTTTCTGTTTTTTCAGTGAGCAAACAAATTTAAAAATTTAATCCAAACACTGCTTTTTTTGAAGCATGGATTGCCAACTGTTTTTTACAAGCGGTAAACTTTTTACATCGCAACAGGTTATTATGGGAATGAACTTAAAAAAAACTGACGATGTTTTACACCATTATTAAACACAGCCATTCAGGACTGCGCTGGTTGGTACTGATCGCCCTGCTGGGCCTTGTTGTTGTTACCATAGCCCAACTGGCAGGTAAAAAACAATACAGCGAATCCACCCGTAAACTGTCTTTATTCTCCTTGATTTTTTCCCATGTGCAATTCCTGGTGGGCCTGGTGCTTTATTTCTTAAGTCCCAAAGTCATTTTTGCCGGCGAGAGCATGAAGAATGCCCTCTTGCGTTTCTTTCTGGTTGAGCACATTGGCTTGATGGTTATTGCTTTGGTACTCATTACCATGGGTTATTCCAAAGCCAAGAGAGCTTTATCGAGGGAAGCTAAATTGAAGAAAACGCTCTTGTATTACGGGCTGGGCTTGCTCCTGATTTTATTGGCCATTCCATGGCCCTGGCAACAATATGGGGCTGCTTGGTTTTGAACTTTAAATAATTTTGTTAAATTCACGGCACTAAGTTCACTGCCAGTAACTGCGTGTGAGAACATTTTTTCAGGTAGATTGTAGCGAAGGATACACAGGCTTTACTGGTTTTATTAACCATTAATGCCAAACATCCAAACAACCGTGAAAACATGCAGTAAGTGTCTGATCAATCAGCATTATCCAAAGATTCACTTTGATGAACAAGGCCAATGTTCGCTTTGCAGCGATCAAAAAACTTTTCATCCTTTGGGTGAAGAAAAGCTGAAGGCCATTTTTGAAACAGCCCGAAAGAAGCAAGCTGTTTACGATGCCCTGGTTCCGCTAAGTGGCGGGAAGGACAGTACCTACATCCTTTTCCTGGCTGTAAAGGTATATGGATTAAAAGTGCTGGCCATGACTTATAACAACGGTTTTTTGAGTGAACTGGCCAAAGATAATATCCGGCAAGCCATCAGTATCACCGGTGTTGACCACGTTTTTTGTTTTTCCGACAAACAAGTTCAGCAAAAAATTTATCGCGAAATGTTGCTGGCCAGCGGCGATCTATGCGGGGTTTGCGACATTGCCACCAAGGCCCACATCCTGAAAACTGCCAGCGAGCATGCCATCCCGATTATTTTGTATGGAACTTCACCACTCGAAGAAGATTCTTTTGTGCCGGATACTATCCAGGACCTGCGCCGTTTGAAATTCATTCTTCGTCAGTCAAAACAATTCAAACGTCGCGAAATCAATGACTTTCTAATCTTTCCACGACTCAATAATTTCAGCCTATCATACAGGAAAATGACCGGTAGGTTTGCCCGGGAGGTGCGCCCCTTTTTTTACCTCGACAATCAATCGGATGCTGCAATTGGTGAAATAGTTAATAGGGAAATGAACTGGAAAGACGATGGCCGAACCTATTCGAGGCACCTCGACTGTGTAGCTGAACCATTTACCAACTACCTTCGGAACCAGATCTACGGTTATGAGCGGCGCAGGTGCCAGTTTAGTAACATGATCAGAAAAAATGAATTAAGCAGGGATGAGGCACTTAAATTGTTTGAACTCGACCGGGTAGATCACTTGCCCGGGAATTACCGACAGATTTTGCAACAACTCAATTGTACCGACGACGATCTGCCAAAAATTTTAGCATATCAAGCCATGCAGTTTGAAAACAAGGTGAGCCGGATGAACCAGCTTTTTGCCGTTCTCATGCAGGTAAAGCGAAAACTACGGACACTACAGCACCGATAAGTGAATTATTTAATTTAAAAATTCACCTGGTTTAGTGCAATTATTATATGTTTTCAAAGTTGCTTTCAGTTACTTTTGTTGAAAAATCAATTGAGTTCCATACCATGAAACGAGTCAGTTTACTTTTTTGCTTGTTGTATTTCAACT
>JAFGVJ010000380.1 GCA_016938055.1 Prolixibacteraceae bacterium | reverse complement strand
CAAACCTGTTCCTCAGGCGGGTGAAGTATTGGTAAAGGTAGCTGCCACGACGGTGAATTTTGGCGATATCATGGCCCGGCGCTTCAGTCTGGTTGACGGCACTGAGTTTAATATGCCTGCCATTCTCTTGTTGTTGGCCCGCTTATATTTTGGATACCGAAAACCAAAGATCAACATCCTGGGTAGTGAATTTTCAGGTATTGTGGAAGCCACAGGCGATGGAGTCTTCAAATTACAACCCGGCGATCGGGTATTTGGCTATTGTGGTCAGAAAATGGGTTCTTATGCCGAATATCTGGTGATTGCTGAAAAGGATCCGCTGGCTTTGGTTCCTGATAATTATTCCATGGAGGAAGCAGCTTCGATGGCTTATGGCCCTTTGATGGCCCTTCATTTATTCAGAAAAGTACAACTCAGTCCTGGTCAAAAAGTACTGGTGTTGGGAGCTGGTGGAAGCATCGGTTCAGCCTGGGTGCAAATGGCCCGGAACAGCGGAGCGTATGTCACAGCAGTGTGCAGCAGTCGTAAGGCTGATTATGTAAGGAAGTTGGGAGCACAACAAGTGGTGTGTTACGAATTGGAAAACTGGTACGAACAGGAAGAACGATACGATCTGATACTGGATGTGCTGGGAAAAAGCACCATTGCTCAGGTTCGAAAAGGACTGAATAAAAAGGGAACTTACCTGGCTGCCAGTTTTAAACTTGGAAAGATCGTACACATGTTTTGGTCAAAACTGATTGGTGGAAAACGATTTATTTGTGCCCTGGCACCGGGTAGTCGTGCAGATTTTCTGGACTTACAGCAACAGATGGCTGACGGAAAGCTGAGCACTATCATTGACCGTGTTTTCCCGCTGGACGAAGCTGCCGCTGCTCACCAATATGTGGAGCAGAAGCTTGATCGAGGAAAAGTGGTCCTCCGTGTACAGGATTAGCAGTCAAAAAAGATTACTTTTGTATGGAAAATATAGTACCAGTAAGCAGTACCAGTCTTTAGTTTTTCAATTCTTCAGTTATTCAACAATGAATCGTATTCAGTCCCTTTTCAATATTGATTTTCCTTTGATTGCCGGTGGCATGGTTTGGTGCAGCGGTTGGCGCCTGGCTTCGGCGGTTAGCAATGCCGGAGGTTTGGGCTTGTTGGGTGCAGGATCGATGCATCCCGAAACCCTGCGGGAACACATTCGGAAAACCCGCCTGGCCAGTCAAAAACCTTTTGGGGTGAATGTTCCTTTGCTGTATCCTGATCAGGAAGCACTCATGGCCGTAATTACAGAGGAAAAAGTGCCCATCGTTTTTACTTCGGCCGGAAGTCCTAAAAAATGGACTGCTTTTTTGCACGATCATGGCATCAAGGTGGCCCATGTGGTATCGAGTGCAGCTTTTGCTGAAAAATCGGAGGCTGCCGGTGTTGATGCCATAGTGGCCGAGGGCTTTGAAGCTGGTGGGCACGAAGGCAGGGAAGAAACCAGTACCATGGTGCTCATCCCTTCCGTGCGAAAAGCTACCTCCTTGCCCTTGCTGGCAGCCGGAGGCATTGGCACGGGCATGCAAATAGTTGCAGCCATGGCCCTTGGAGCCGAAGGGGTACAAATGGGATCTTTGTTTGCTGCTTCGGAAGAGTCATCGGCCCACATCGATTTCAAAAAGAAAATACTGGAAACAGGCGAAGGGGGCACCAAACTGATGTTGAAACAACTGGCACCAGTCAGGCTCATCCGTAACCCCTTCTTCGATAAGGTTGAAGAAGCTGAATTGCGCGGTGCATCGGTCGATGAACTGAAAGCATTGTTGGGCCGCGGACGCGCCAAAAAAGGCATGTTCGAAGGTGATTTAACTGAAGGAGAGTTGGAAATCGGTCAGGTGGCATCATTGATTGACACCATCCAACCGGTGAATGTCCTTATTGAACAACTCAAACAAGAATACAATCGTACCCTTGATCAAATGAAAAAGCTGAATTCCTGGTAATTACTTGGCCAAACGCACGTTGATGGCATTGTATCCTTTGGGGCCCTTTTCAATTTCAAAATTAACCCTGTTATCCTGTTGGATTTCCTGTTGCAGGTTGTTGGCATGAACAAAAATGCTTTCTCTGCTTTCGGTATCGCGAATAAAGCCGTAGCCCTTGTTCGTGTTGAAATAAGAAACAATGCCGGTACGCACCGGATCAAAATCTTCATCGTTGCGTTTCTGCACACTGATCTCGATGTCTTCGAGTTTGGTTTCTTCTCTTTTCTTGGTCGGATTGGGTGGAGTAGAGGAGATTTGCCCGTTTTCATCCACATAGGCAATCATGTCTTCAAAGCTGTTCTTGTCGCCGTCCTTACGGGCATTGCGTTTTTTTTCTTTGTCCTGACGTTTTTTTTCCTTGTTTTTTCTGACTTCTTTTTTGTTGAATGTTTCCTGTGATCTGCCCATGTATGATAATTAATTGTTTTACTGAATGATGCCCGAAGACTGCCGTTTTTAAAATGAGTGCAGGGATTGATTAATCAGGACGATGATTAGTGTTTGATGCCCAAATTTTAAAAACTTCGGTGAAGGTACGAATTGATTCCCTGTTATTAAAATTTGTTTGATGAATATTTCCGGTGCTTTTAATTCAATGATCTAGCATTCAGTATTATAACTTAAATAAATATTTTTTGTTCAGGACTTCATGATGAGGTCCCAGGCATAGCGCAAAATCATCAGTGAAACGATGATCAGGAAGAAAATGCGCACAAAGGCATTGCCTCTTTTCAGCGACATCCGGCTGCCGAGTATGCTTCCGGTGACATTGCTGACGGCCATTAATATCCCGATTCCGAAAATGATATGACCATTTCGGATGAAAACGATAAGCGCCGAAATGTTGGTCATGGCATTGATGATTTTGGCATAAGCCGAAGCGGTAATAAACTCAAATCCAAGAATCACCACGAAGCCTAATACCAGAAAACTTCCGGTGCCGGGACCAAAAAAACCATCATAAAAACCCACACTTAGCCCAATGAGCGAACCGTAAACAAGTTGTTTGGGCCACGAGTGGTGCTTGCTTTGAAAAGTGCCCAGATCTTTTTTGATAAAGGTATATACCGCAATTACGATGAGGATGATCAGCACCAATGGTTTGAGCCGGTTGGCATCGACCTGCATCACTGCCCGGGCTCCCAAAAAAGCTGCCAGAAAAGCAAATGCCGCTACCACCAGCAATAAACGGAGGTCGAATTTTACTTTGCGCGCATATTGTACTGCCGCGGCTGAGGTACCTGCAAAGGCGGCAAATTTGTTGGTGCCAAAGAGGGTTACCAGCGGCGTATGAGGTAAATTGATAAGCATGGCGGGCAATTGAATGAGGCCGCCACCGCCCACAACGGCATCGATAAAACCTGCCAGAAAAGCAAAAAATGCCAGAGCTGCCAGGGTAAAAAGCGAGTATTCCGAAAGAAATTCCTGAAAGAACATTGGTCAGTTAGTTTTGGTCGATTACGATGTTGCGTTGCCTGGTCGGGGTGGAAGTCAATCAATTTTATACACTTTCTGGACTTCTTTTAAACACGATTCAAAATTGATGTCAAGGTCAATCAGTTTACCGCTTTTCATATCGTACACCCAGCCATGAACGGTAGGAAAACCATTTTTGTTGTAGCTTTTCTGAACGTATGAGGTTTTGATAACGTTTTCAACCTGTTCCATGACATTCATCTCCACCAGCCTGTCGTAACGGGTGTTTTCATCAGTAATTACACTCAATTCCTGGTAGTTATGGCGATAAACATCGCGAATGTTTCTGAGCCAGCTATCGAGCAAACCATACGATTTTTGTTCCATGGCCGATTTTACCCCGCCACATCCGTAATGGCCGCAAACAATGATGTGTTTCACTTTCAGTTCCTCCACGGCATACTGAATCACTGACATAATGTTCATGTCGTTGTTCGATACGACGTTGGCGATGTTCCGGTGAACAAACAAATCACCCACATCGAGCCCCGTGATGGTGTTGGCCGGTACGCGGCTGTCGGAACAACCGATGTATAAAAATTCGGGGTTTTGTCCTTCATATAAATTCTTAAAATACTGATGATCTTCTTCTTTCTTGCTTTCGAGCCAGGCCTTGTTCAATTTGAAAATTTGATCGTACTTCTCTGATTTCATACTTTGCTTTTTTCAATCACAAGAATAACGTTTTTTCAACTGAATTGTTAATTCGAATAGAAGCAAAATGATTTTCGATAGAAATAGTCAAGAGTCAGTAGTCAGTCTGTACGTTCAGTTATTCAATATTTCGGTCTTCAGCCTTTTAGTTTTTCACTCTTTTTCACTCAGCTCCAGCCAACGCATTTCTTTTTCATCGAGTAGTTCCTTGATGGCATTGTAACGTTCCGATTTTTCCAGCAGGACTTCATGGTCCAGCAATCCGGAACTCATTGCAGCTTCCAGTGCTTCTTTTTCAGTCTCCAGCATTTTGAGCTCGTTGGCCAGTTGTTCAAATTCATTTTTTTCGTTGAAAGTGAGCTTGTTAGTGTTCCTGATCTTCGTTTTTTCAGGAGTATTCTCCTTTTTATCGAGCATTTGCAGCTGCTTTTCACTGCGTTCTTTTTCATCTTTGAAATCGCGGTAAAGACTGTAATTGCCGGGAAAGTCCCTAATGGTACCGTTTTCCTCGAAGGCAAACACATGATCCACAATTTTATCCATGAAAAAGCGGTCGTGACTGACGATGAGCACACAACCGTTGAAACCTTGCAGGTAATTTTCCAGAACATTCAGGGTCATGATATCCAGGTCGTTGGTGGGTTCGTCCAGAATTAAGAAATTGGGGTTTTGCATCAACACCGTGCAAAGGTAGAGCCTGCGTTTTTCACCACCGCTGAGTTTTTCAACCTTTGCATGCTGGGCTTCGTATGGGAACATGAAGTGGGTGAGCAACTGGGAGGCGTTCCATTGCCTGCCTTTCCCCAAATCAATAAAGTCAGCAATTTCCTGGACCACATCCAACACCTTGTCATCGGGCGAAAACTGGATACCATCCTGCCTGTAATACCCAAACTTCACGGTTTCACCAATATCAACCTTCCCGCTGTCGGGCTTCAAAATTCCGGTGAGGAGGTTCAGCAGGGTGGTTTTGCCGCTTCCGTTTTCACCCACGATGCCCACCTTCTCAAAACGGGAAAATTTATAACTGAACTTGCTGATGACCTTTAAACTGTCGTAACTTTTGCTGACATGTTCAATATTGATGACCTTGTTCCCGAGGCGCGAAGCCTGAATGTTCAGGGCGAGTTCTTCTTCACTGAGGCTTTGGGTAGCTTTTGCCTTCAATTCAGCAAAGGAATCGATCCTGTATTTGGCTTTGGTTGCACGGGCTTTAGGCATACGGCGCATCCATTCCTGTTCGGTGCGCATCAGGTTACGGGCTTTTTCAACTTCCGACCTGAGCTGATCCTGCCTGTCGGCGCGCTTTTCAAGAAAGTAGGTATAGTTTCCCCTGTATCGGTATAAAGTATTGTTGTCGAGTTCCAGAATTTCATTGCAAACACGGTCAAGAAAATAACGATCGTGGGTGACCATAAAGAGGGTGCTTTTCATTTTTCCCAGAAATTCTTCCAGCCATTCTATCATGTCAAGGTCGAGGTGGTTGGTGGGTTCGTCGAGGAGCAACAGGTCTGGTTCATTGATGAGGACGTTGGCCAGGGCTACGCGCTTTTGCTGTCCGCCCGAAAGTTCTCCCATGCGCTGATCGAGCCGGGTGATTTTAAGTTGGGTGAGAATCTGCTTGATTTTCACTTCAAAATCCCATGCATTGAGGCGGTCCATTCGTTCGGTGCACTTTTGCAGATCAAGGTTTACGGTTCCTTCGATGGCTGCTTCGTAATCGCGGATGGCCTGAACCATTTCGCTGGTTGACTGATAGACTTCCTCCATGACTGTCAAATGATCGTTTCGGGCAGGGTTTTGTCGCAGGTAACCAACAGTAATGTGATTGCTGAAAGTGATTTTACCACTGTCGGGCAGGTCGCTGCCGGTCAGGGTGTTGAACAAGGTCGTTTTACCAGCGCCATTTCGTGCAATCAGTGCCACTTTCTGTCCCTGGGCAATGGTAAAATTCAGGTCTTCGAACAAAACCTGTTCACCCCAGTATCGTGTTAAACCTTCAACTTGCAGGTAGGGAATCATAAAAAAAATAATTTGTGCAAAAGTAAAAAAATAAGTGGGGGAAAGTAGCTAACCACTTTACGATTCAAAAAGAAATGGTGGGCTAAATTTGGGTATTTATTGAAAGATCAATCCAATTTGGAACTAAGCTTTTTTCTTCACAAAAAGCTTATTCTTCGTGTAAATGAACTCATTTTAAGATGAATGTCATATTTTTCATTGTACTAATTGAATTTAGCGTACTTTTGCGGCCTGATAAAAAAATTAGTGAATTGAGAAATTTCGAAGAACTGGGCATCCGCAAAGAATTTGTTTTGGGCCTGAATGAGTTAAATATTATCAAACCTACCCAAATCCAAAATGAAGTGATCCCGCTTTTGGTGGGAAGCACGATCGATTTGGTTGGACAAGCACAAACCGGTACCGGTAAAACGGCCGCATATGGGTTGCCGTTGCTTCAGAAAATAAATCCTGAGAATAAGGTGGTGCAAGGCTTGATCCTTTGTCCAACCCGAGAATTGGGTCAACAAATTGCGACACAACTTTTCAGGTTCACCAAATATTCTGAAAAGATCTTTACCGAAGCTGTTTTTGGCGGTTCGCACATTACCATTCAGATGAATGCACTCAAACGCCCAACCCACATAATTGTTGCAACACCGGGCCGGCTCATCGATTTGGTGAACCGGAAAGCTGTTGATCTGAGTCAGGTGCGAACGGTTATTCTTGACGAAGCCGATGAGATGCTGAGCATGGGTTTTAAAAAGGAACTGGATGAAATTCTAAGTTCCTTATCGAAAGTTGAATGTACCTGGTTGTTTTCGGCAACTATCCCTCATGGGATCAAACAAATAGTAAAGGATCACATGAAAGAAAATGCTCATCACATTGTAATTGAACCCAAAAATGTGGTGAACAAAGACATCGACCATCAATATTTGGTTTGTAGCGACGAAGAGAAATTAGCCAAATTAATGCAGCTGATCAAATCGGAAGAAGGGATCAGAGGTTTGGTATTTTGCCGGACCAAAGCGGGAGCTCAAAAACTTTCGAAACAATTAATTGCCAAAAATGTAGCTGCCGACACCATTCATGGCGATCTTTTGCAGAAGGAACGCGATAAGGTAATGCGTGCCTTTAAAAAAGAAAGGGTACAGATTTTAGTGGCAACCGATCTGGCTGCACGTGGTCTCGATGTTGATTCACTGTCGTTTGTGGTGCACTATCATTTGCCCGAAAGCGAAGAATATTACACCCACCGAAGTGGTCGTACTGCCCGGGCCGGGAAAAAGGGAATTTCGTTGTGTTTGGTCAGTTCTGCCGAGGTGAACCAACTTAAAACTTACGAAAAATCGTTGAATATTCGTTTCAGTCAGGTAAATTGAAAATCATTTTGAAATAGTATTCTTTTGTTAAATTATAAACCGAAGTAATTTCTTTCCTTTCATTTTCCTATCTTTCTGGCTCAAACCAAACTGATCCATGAAGAAATTGTTTGACTATTTCATCGATTTTCATCAAGAATACTTT
>JAFGVJ010000379.1 GCA_016938055.1 Prolixibacteraceae bacterium | reverse complement strand
TCCTGGTAAAGCATGTAATAAATATTTGCACCAACATTGAAATCCGAAGTGCCGAAAGCATAGCCAGCCTCAAAATCGTTCAGGGTTTCGAAGGTCGGTTGCTGTCCGTTTGGATCGGCATCGGTAAAATTACTGCGGCTGGGTTCACGGTGCCCCACTGCCCACGACAGATAAGCCTTTGCCTGCTGACCGGGCTGATAGAAGAGCCCCAGTTTTGGGTTGAAGAATCCAAAATGATGGTCCTGGGTAAGGTCGCGGAAATCATCGTCAATCCCGTCAATAGCATAAAGAATGTCGCGGTATTGAAGGTCGGCATATAGGTTCAGGGCGCTGGTGAGGGCATAGTTGTAACGGGCAAAAACATTGAAGTCGGTTTTGAGCCCCTTGTTGCGGTACCACTCATGGTTAAGATCGTTTTCACCGGCATACTGCATCCAGATGATGTTCCCGAAATGGTGGCCAATGTATTGGTTCCAGCCAGTTCCGAGGGTGAAATTGCTTTTGTCTTTCAGGTAATTAAACGAAAAAATACCTCCGTAAAAATGATTATCGAGCCATTTCTGACGGATCAAATCGGTGCTTTCCAGTTCAGTGTCCCCAATGACCAGGTTGTCAATGCCATAATCGGCATAATCATCCTCCTCGCGAAACTGTTCATAGTACCCCTCACCCGCTGTGTAATGCAGTGCCGCATTGACATTCATGGCCTGATTGAATTGATGGCTGAACAATAGCTGATGGTGGTTTTGCCGGTAATTATCGGTTTCGTTCTCGTAGGTGTACAAATTGTAGGTGCGCGGATTGGCGGCTATCATTTCCTGTGTTTGTTTTGCGGTGTAAAGCCAATGATCTTCATACCTTTTCATCCCTTCAAGGTCACTGTTCAGCCTTACCGAAGGTACGCCATTCCAAGCCTGATAGGTTTTTTCATTTCCGGCAAAAATGTTCAGCTTCACAATGGTGTTCTGCTGGTAGTAAGCACCTGAAACGAAGTATGATTGGAGATCGGAGAAGGCCCGGTCAATGAACCCGTCGCTGGAAATTTTCGATAAGCGGGCATCGAAACTAAAATGATCGCTGATCAATCCGGTCCCAACACTGACGGTGTTTTTCCAGCTATTGAAGGAGCCGGCCGCACCATTGTATTCGGCATAGGCCTTTTCGCGCAGCTGATTGGTTTGCATGTTGATGCTTGCCCCAAAGGCAGCCGCCCCGTTGGTAGAAGTTCCCACGCCGCGCTGTACCTGGATGTTTTCAAGCGATGAAGCAAAATCGGGCATGTTCACCCAGAAAACTCCGTGCGATTCGGCATCGTTAATGGGGATGCCGTTCACCGTAATGTTGATCCTGTTGGCATCGGTCCCCCTGATCCTGAAACCCGAATAACCAATTCCCGCTCCTGCATCGGAGGTGGCTACAAACGATGGGGTAGTGCTCAGTAAAAAGGGGACATCCATGCCGAGGTTTTTTTCTTCCAGCTGTTCTTTCGAAACATTGAAGGAAGTGACCGGAGTATTTTTCCCTGCCCGTGTGGCCCTTACAAACACTTCTTCGGTTAGAACAGTGCTCACATTCAGTAAGATGTTCAGCTCGAGATCTCGGCTCAGGTCGATGCTTTGGTTCACATCCTGATACCCGATGAAGCTTACTTTGAGGACATAGGTCCCTTTTGGGATGTTAGTTAAAACGAATTGTCCTTCAGCATTGCTGATGACACCAGTTGAAGTACCTTGTAAGAGGACGGAAGCTCCGGGTAATGCTTCGTTTTGCGTGGTCAGTACCCGACCACTGATTTGATACTGAGCCCATGTGCCGGTAACGGCAAACAGTGCCAGAATGAAAACAAGAATTCGCATTTCTTTGAAAATTAATGGTTAATAACTAACCAATGAGGCAGGATTGAATTCCTGATACACCTTCCCTTCGTCGGTACTAACCGAATCAGGTTCAGAGGGTATGATCTCAGCCCGTATTAAAATCCAAAACCAATCATCCAAATAGCAAAATTGGAAATTAGGATTTCATTGGGCACCCCATTGTGTGAAACTTGAGGGCAAATTAAAACAATTTACTCCGGAATTACAAGTTCAGGATGTGGTTGATGGGTTTTCGTCAAGTTCCTGTAAGGTGAGTTTCAGTTGTTTCAGGTAACGGCCGTACAAACGCTTGAAAAACAAGGTGAAAAGCAGTAAATAGAGGGCAACAAAAAGTCCCAGGCTCAGCAAAAAAGCACCGGCAATGATGAGCCACGACCATACGCTTAAAGCCTTCAGGTCGAAGCCGGTATGTTCAATCTGGTAGTTGTATTCCATGAAAAACCCGGAGCTGAAGGAAACCATGACATATATGAGCACAATTCCCATTACAATGTAGAACATTCTGCGGTACGAGTCGAGAATGCCGATCAATCCTTTGAGCTTGCTTCGGAGATTCGACGTATCGGAATTTTCGCGTTCCATTTTGTTATATCGAATCCAGAAAATGATGATGGCGCTGAAAATCAGCAAATAATTCAGCGCTTCGATGAGGAAGCTCCAAAACATCAGTTCATCGGTCAGGTAGGGTTTGTCCAGTTGTTTTTCCATGACCGGAGTCAGGAAAAAATCAATGGCAAAGCCTATGCTCACCCAACCCAGGATGATCCCGATCCCAATTCGGATATTCCTTCTGATTTTTTCGGTTATATCAGTTGTTCTTACCTGCAACATTTTTCTCAGCTCATCGGCTGAGCGCAGGCTATGTTTCTCGTTGTCGGTCGATAATTTATTCCAGGCCGTTTTTAAATCATCCAGTTCCATTAGTTATCCCCCATCATTTTTTTCAGTTTCGCCTTGATCCTGTTCATTTTTACCCTTACATAATTCTGAGTAATTCCTACAATTTCAGCAATCTCTTCATACTTTTTGTCTTCGAGGTACAGCAGGGTAATTGATTTTTCAATCCCTGTGAGTTTTGATACGGCATGGTGAAGTTGTTTGATGTTTTCTTCGTGTGAATCGTCGTATTCCTCCTCGATCAGTTGCACGTTGTTGCGTTCAATATCGTCACGGTCGGGTCGTCGCTTGGCTTTTTTGAGGTGTGTGATGGCCGTGTTGAGTGAAACTTTGTACATCCATGTGGATACTTTTGATTCGTTTCGGAATGCTGGGTAGGAACGCCAAAGCTGAGCGACAATTTCCTGAAACAGATCCTCACGGTCTTCAGGTGTGTCGCAGTATATCCCGCAAACTTTATGTATGATACCCTGATTGCTGTTAACTGTATTTAGGAATTCCTCATTGTCCATTTAGGAAATTGGTCGATGAAGTTGGGTTTACATTACAGGTTTATTGCATTTTCAACAGATTTATTTCAGCCTGGGTCAGAAAACGGAATTTACCCCGGGGAACATTTTTCTTGGTCAGACTGGCAAATACCACACGGTCAAGTTTTTCCACTTCGTAGCCCAGGTGGTTAAAAATCCGCCGTACAATGCGGTTTCGTCCCGAATGGATTTCTATGCCTATTTCGTGTTTGTTATCTTCCGATACATAATTGATGGCATCGGCAGCAATGAAGCCGTCTTCGAGCTCAATTCCTTTAGCAATGGTGAGCAAATCGTTCTTTGTTAATGGTTTATTGAGGCTTACCTGGTAAATTTTCTTTTTGCTGAACGAAGGATGGGTCAGTTTTTTGGCCAGATCGCCATCGTTGGTAAACAGCAAAACACCAGTGGTTTCCTTATCGAGCCTTCCAACCGGATAAATACGTTCGGGGCAGGCTTTTTCAACCAGGTCCATCACGGTTTTCCGTTCCTGAGGATCGTCGGTGGTGGTGACAAAGCCCTTGGGCTTGTTGAGCAAGAGGTATACTTTATTTTGTGGGTTAAGCGTTTGTCCGTTGAAACGAACTTCATCCGACACTGAAACTTTGGAACCTAGTGCAGTGACTAAAATCCCATTGACAGTAACACAGCCTGTTTCAATATATTGATCGGCTTCGCGGCGTGAACAAACACCTGCATTGGACAAGTAACGGTTTAACCTGATTTTTTCGTCCAGTTTGAAACCTGTTTTCACCACCCGCTTCACCACTTCTTTTGATTCGGACTTCTTTTCCGGATCAGTCTTTTTTCCTGCTTTCAATGATGGTTTCTGTGTCCTTCCGTACTTCGGTCCTTCCTTCGTTACCGGTCTGCTTTTCCCGATTCTTTTGCCAGTCTGTGCTTTTCTGTTCATTGGTTTAAAAATTTTGGCAAAGGTCGCATATTTTTATGAAAATACTGATTACAATGTTTTTAATTTGCTTTCTCTCACTTCCGGTGGATCGTTTCCCCGATTTTTGTGGCGTTTAAGGAATTTTCACTCTTTCAGGTGTTATATTTGAAGCAAACATCAACCACAGTACACTTTGCGAAAGATTATTAAATACCTGATTCTGACAATCAATATCTTGCTGGCTTTTAGCTTGGGTATCAGTTACCTTTCAATGCTTGTTGATCCGGGTAAGCTTTGGTGGCCCTCCCTGTTCGGGCTGGCCTATGTTTATCTTTTGGTTCTGAACATTGGATTTGTTGTTTTCTGGCTGTTTTTTCACCGTTTATTTGCCTTGTTATCGCTACTGGTTCTTTTGTTGGGTTGGAATGTCCACATGCAGAATTTTCAGTTAAGTGGTTCATCGGCTGAGCAAAAGGGAATCAAGGT
>JAFGVJ010000378.1 GCA_016938055.1 Prolixibacteraceae bacterium | reverse complement strand
TTTTAATAAATGTACTGCTTTGGAGTCCATTGATATACCAGGATCAGTAAGTGTGATTGGTTCTAATGCCTTTGCTGAGTGTTACAGCCTTTCAAATGTAACTTTACTCGATTTCCAGTCTTTGGTGCGTATTGCTAATGGTGCATTCAGAGATTGCATCGCTTTAAAAGTCATATACATTCCGGAAACAGTGAATTATCTTGGATCATCTGTTTTTGAGGGCTGTAAAAGTTTAAATGCAATTGATATTCATGAATACATTACGTTTATTGGTGATTATATTTTTGCAGGTTGTGAGAATCTTGTATCGGTTGATTTATCTGAAAGTTTGAAGAGGATTCCCAAATATGCTTTCTATCAATGTTCCAGCTTAAGCAATATTACTATCCCGAATTTAGTAACTATTATTGACGAAGCTGCATTTATGGATTGTAAAAACTTAGTTTCGGTTCAGCTTCCAATTTATTTAGATACAATAGGAAAATACGTTTTCAATGGTTGTACAAATTTAACCAATGGTTTTGATATTCCACAGGAAATCAAATACATCGGAGAGAAGAGTTTCATGAATTGTCACAGTTTGAATGGTACAATAACCATTCCTGAGAGCGTTAATTATATTGGTAATGCTGCATTCGCATTCTGTTCAAAATTGGAACATGTGATCAATCACTCTACTGATACCTTGCGCTCACAGGTTTTTTACTTGTGCTCAAACTTGGAAAGTGTGATGATTCCACAAGGAGTCAAAGCCATTCAATCCTATGCATTTGCTTTTTGCCGAAGTCTGATTAGCGTTGAAATCCCTGAATCAGTAGCAGTAATTGGGGAGATGGCTTTTACCGAATGCAGCAACTTGGAAAGTGTAGTTTTCAATGATGGAATTGAAGAAATAGATAGTTATGCTTTTAGCGGTTGTGCTAAATTGGGTTCATTAGGATTGCCTCCTTCGGTCATTAGAATTGGACCTTTTGCGTTTAATGCTTGTTTAAGCATGGTGAATGCTACTTTTGAAGATGGGATTGAGGAAATTGGAACAAGCGCTTTCGCTGAATGTATTGGATTAACAAAAGTTGTATTGCCTTCAACTTTAAAAAACATTGGAAGTGAAGCCTTTTACAACTGCCAGGCTTTGAGACGAATTTATGCTTATTCTCAAACACCTATAGGTCTGTATGATAGTGATTATGTGTTTCAATATGTAAATAAAAGCGATTGCCTGCTGTTTGTGCCCAAAGGGGCAGTTTCGTCGTATAAGAATGATTATCAATGGAGTGATTTTTTTCGGATATTAGAGATTGGTGACATTTATCTATCATCAAGCTCGGTAAAAATTAATGCAGCTGAAGGGAGTAGTCGTATGATGAACCTTAAAGGAGATGCCTCCTGGGAAATCGTAGTTGATACTGATTGGCTTAACATTGATCCAATTAAGGGACAAGGTGATGCTTCAATTACTTTTACTGCTAAAGAGAACCCCGTAATTGAATCACGTAGCGCTTTGGTAACTGTAACAACCGATGCCGGTTATGTTCATCAGGTTGTATTTACGCAGGATGCAGGTGCACCCAAGCTTACAACCAATGTTTCAGAATTATGGATGAGTTTTGAGCAGGGGAGTAGTCAAACCATTCAAATTGAATCAAATACTGAATGGGAAGCATTGGTTGTTGAAGAATGGCTATCGATTGAGCCAACCAAAGGTAAGGGAAACGGAACAATCAATATTACCGCCAATGAAAACATAACGGATACTGCACGTGTGGCTTATGTAAATATTTTTTCCGAGGGTATTGACACTGTATCTGTTCTTGTCACACAAATGGCGGACCAGGGAACGCAACCTTACTTAGAGGTTTCCATCAACGAAGTAACTTTTAAAGCGGATGATAATGAGGTCGTTTCAGTGTCTATTGATACGAATGTTGATTGGACGGCAGCTTCTGATCAAGCATGGCTTAAGGTTGAACCTACATCAGGCTCAGGTAGTTCAATAATCTACCTGAGAGCAGATAATAATGACCAAAATAATTCCCGCGAAGCGATTGTTTCCATTGTCTATGATCAGAATCAAAAAGCCGAAGTGAAAGTAATCCAGGAGGCAATCAATTATAATGTCAACAATGAATATGCTACTACATCACCTAAGGTTTACCCTAATCCTTTTAAGGAAGGTATAAAAGTGGAAGGGTTTTCTGGCTTAGCTACCATAAGGATAATTGGTGCAAATGGGGAAGTGTTAATTCAGAAAGATATCAGGGGAAGCTTTTATCTTGAACTCGATGACCTGCCCAAAGGTTTTTACCATGCGATTTTGTCTAATAATGATTTCTGGTATGCATTCAAATTAGCAAAGAAGTAGCATAAAACAATGATTCTAAAAGTTCGAATAAAGATGTGGAATGCTACTTGTGTCCATCTTATTCGAAGTTTTAAGTGTAATAGCTGATAGGCCTGGGTAAAATGTGCAATAGTTGCCTTCGATAAATGTTTTCCGGTCAAGAACTTCGATAGCCAACTCTTTGTTTTATGAATAGTTTAGAAACTTAAATCGATAAAAAATGAAAACAAACATGGGAACCACCGACCGTTTGGTGAGGACATTGCTCGCCATCATCATCCTGGCACTATATTTAACCGACGTGATTTCGGGTACATTGGGTCTGATTTTGTTGGTTGTTGCTGCAGTGTTCGTGCTGACCAGCCTGGTCCGTTTCTGTCCGCTTTACTGGCCTTTTGGCATTTCTACCTGCAAAAAGAAGTAAAACCGAACTTGCTCATAAACAACGAAGCTGGCCTCGAACGGACCAGCTTTGTTGTTTTACAGCTTCAATTTTTACGGTTGAGGATCGCCGTACAGCGCCCCCCTGCCGTGGGTGCCTACATATACCCGGCCATATTTTTTGGGATCGCCGGTGATGTGAAGCAACAAGCCCCATTGATGGGCCTCGTCGTTGATACGTACCCAATTCCTGGCTCCATCGTCGGAGCGGAAAATGCCCCTTGTTCCCTCCACAATGCCAATCAGGTACAAGGCCGGGTAAGCACTTTTGGGTGCTACTTTCCCAAATCCAAATCCATGTATTTCAGTGACTTTGGGCATTTGCTCAAAAGCGTTTCCTTCTGAAGGAGCATGGTAAAGACCGTCGAAGGCAGCAATCCACAAGTCAGTTTCATACCCCGGCGTGGCATAAATACGGTCCTGTCCGCCACGACTGTCGCCACGATGGGTATTTTTTTGGGCAAGTCCACCTGTCAGACTGAGGGGCTTTGTTTCAAAGCTTTTTGCGCCATTAATACTGGTGAAAAGTTTCCCTTCGTACAAATCAATGGCATAGAATTTCTGGGAATTGACCCGGTCGGCCACCACACGGATGTTTTCAGAAAGGCTGCCAATTTCGGTCCATGTTTTCCCTGAATCAAGGGTAAAAAAGGGCTTTTGACCTTGTGGGGTCCAAACCCAGGTTTCGCCTTTGGCTGAAACAGCCAGGTGCCCGTGACGACTGTTTTCATTGGGCATGCCTGCTGCTTTCCAGCTTCTTCCAAAATCAACTGAATAGGCAATATTGCTACCACCATGGTGTCCCGAGGCAATGCCCACCCGTACCACCAGGGAGGGATTCAGCTCGGCAACGGTCACATCGTCGCAATTTCCGAAATAAGGATCCGTAAAATATTGTCCTTCTTCAGCCACATCGAGGTTCCAGTGTACAAAGCCGGCATAGTCGCCAATGCCGGTGATCAGGTGAGCGCCTTCGGGCGGACTGCACAACTGTAGCGGAACCGTTTCTTCAATGCCGTTGGTATAAACACTCCAGGTGGTCTTTTCTCCCCGGTCGACATTGCTCAGGTTAAAGGTTTCGAAACCGCCGAAGCCGGTTGTAAACAGGGCATGGTCTGGGTTGAAGGGATTGATTTCGATGTCGAACATCCAGTGGATGGGGGTATATTCAACATAGGGTGCGATGGAATAATCGAACTCGGTGCCGCTGGCAAAAACCGCCTGCCAGCTTTTCCCTCCGTCGATTGAGCGGTAAATGTCGTCGCTGCCGTATTGCCAGGGCCGGTAAAAAACGCTGGTGATCAGGTGCTCAGGATTGTTGGCATCAACAGCCACGGCAGCATAACCAAAACGTTTGTCGGAACCCGACTCCGGTTTGTCGGGGGTGATGTCGGTCCAGATTTTTTTCTGCAAGTTGTATTTCCATACGCCTCCATTGCTCATGCCAAAGGGACCAGGAAGATCGCCATAGCTGATGTACAGGTTTCCGTTGCTTGCCAGTACGCCATGGGTCGGGCGATATTGCTGAGGATGGCCGGGAACCGGTTCCCAGCTTGTTCCTCCGTCGGTCGATTGGAACAGGTTGGGCTGATTCATTAACGAATAGGCTGCGATAATGGTCTGGCAGCCACTTTCGTTGGCCGATGTTGGGTCGAAAAGCACCCAGACCACACCAGCACCTTTCATGGTCCAGTTCCAGCGGGCTTTTTGCCGGTCGGAAAGGCTGTCGGGCGGGGTTTCTGTTACAACCGGAAAATTTTTCACCTGTTCCCAGTTCAGCCCGGCATTGGTGCTTCGCCACAACCCGTCGTTCCGGGAACCAAAATAAACTATGTTGCCATTCGCTGGATCTACCATCATGCGCTCGCCATTGCCACGGCCTATTTCGTTGCCGCCCATTTTGATGGGCATGGGAACACGGGTAAAAGTGGCGCCACGGTCATCGGATACTAGCATCTCGCCATTGGGGGCCTGCGGATGGGTGTAGGTGCCACAAGCCAGGTAAAGCTTGTCGGGCTTGTTGGGATCGAGTGCAATGCTTTCGATCCCCATCAGGTTATTGTCTTCGTACGAAACCCAGTCGAGCAGGGGTATCCACTGTTGCTGAGCTTCTTCCCAACGGTAAGCGCCACCCATGTCGGTACGGGCGTAACGCAGGTTTTTTTCCGTGGGGTGAAACACAATGCCATCGACAAAGCCTCCGCCTACCATTTTTACGTTTTTCCAGTTGTATGGTTCAGCCTGCTCATTTTTAGCAGTCCCAGAACATGAGCTAATTAAAAAAAGTGGCGTCAACCAAAGGATATTCAATATTTTCATGAGTTAAGAATTTGTTTTTCTGCTTAAAATTATGATTTCAAAGGATACCTTGTTTCAGAGTAATCAAATACTGTTTTAATTGCTTACAAATGGATGCGTACTAGTTCTAGGGCTAATATGGAATTGGATTTGATCATTTCAAATTGATGCCAGAAAAGCAAGCATGAAAAATGGGGAATTGTATGA
>JAFGVJ010000377.1 GCA_016938055.1 Prolixibacteraceae bacterium | reverse complement strand
TCGTATCGGTGACGGTGACGTTCAAAAATCAGGTCTTTCTTGTAAGCATCGTACAATTTAGAACCTTTTTGCACCTCGCAGGCATAGGCTCCCAAACGCATGGTTCCCCCCATGTTGGTAATGCCTTTTTGTTCTTCCATCAGGTCGATCACCGGATAACGGGTCACCTCGTTCATCTCGGTGGAATCGGCTCCTTCGAGGTTCAATACGTTTCGGGCAAATTCGATAACGGCTATTTGCATTCCCAAACATACACCCAGGAAAGGTATTTTATGCTCACGGGCGAAACGTGTTGCTTCGATTTTGCCTTTGACACCACGGTGTCCAAAACCAGGTGCCACCAGGATCCCATTCATTTTTCCCAACACTTCTTCCACATTTCTGCGGGTAATTTCTTCGGAATGAATGAATTTCAAATTCACCTTACATTCATTCACTGCTCCCGCGTGGATAAACGATTCAGTGATGGATTTGTAAGCGTCGGGTAACTCAACATATTTTCCTACCAGGGCTATGTTGACCGTTTGCTTTGGATTTTTGTGTTTTTTCAGGAAAGAATTCCAGTCGTCCAGTGCGGGTTCCTGGCCAATTTCCATGCCAAATTTATTCAGTACAATGGTATCGAGTTCTTCGTCCTTCATTTTCAAAGGCACCTCGTAAATGGTGGGCACATCAATAGATTGTACTACCGCCTTTTCGTCAACATTGCAAAAGAGGGCTACCTTTTTACGGATGGCTTTGTTCAGATGATGCTCGGTTCTGAGAACCAAAATATCGGGTTGAACCCCGTTTTCGAGCAAGGCTTTTACCGAGTGCTGGGTGGGTTTTGTTTTCAACTCTCCCGAGGCATTCAGGAAGGGAACCAGGGTTAAATGGA
The DNA here is from genome assembly GCA_016938055.1 of Prolixibacteraceae bacterium. Lineage (GTDB taxonomy): Bacteria > Bacteroidota > Bacteroidia > Bacteroidales > Prolixibacteraceae > Roseimarinus. Next base: position 2,574 of record JAFGVJ010000377.1, on the reverse strand, counting down.
TGACCATGGCCTCGCGTCCCAACTCCCATTTCAACTGCCTTACCGCTTCAATATAGGGCAAGGACTCCATGTCGCCTACTGTTCCGCCAATTTCGGTCAGTACAAAATCGAACTTCCCTTTGCGGCCCAGAAACTTGATGTTCCGTTTGATTTCGTCGGTAATATGCGGAATAATCTGAACGGTTTTGCCAAGGTAATCGCCACGACGTTCCTTGTTGATCACCGACTGGTAAATACGGCCGGTTGTTACATTGTTTGCCTGCGATGTTGGTTTATTCAAAAAACGCTCATAATGACCAAGGTCAAGATCGGTTTCAGCACCATCGTCGGTCACATAACATTCGCCATGTTCGTATGGATTCAAGGTTCCGGGATCGACATTGATGTATGGATCCAGCTTCTGGATTGTTACCGAGTAACCCCTGGCCTGCAAAAGCTTGGCCAGCGATGCAATTAAAATTCCTTTTCCAAGGGAAGATGTTACACCTCCTGTTACAAAAATATACTTCGTCGACAAACTGAATAATTTTAAAGGTTTCGAAAATGAAATGGCAAATATAATGATAAAATGAATGATTCCGGCAAAGGGCTTTACATGTTTGCCGGTAAAACCTATGCTAAAAATAAACGGTCTGAAAGAGATCAGACCGTTTATTTTGTTGCTTATTCTTCACTGTAATCCACATCGTCGATCACCCTGATTTTTTCTTTCAGGTAAACAATTTGTTCCTCGTTATTCTTGATTTTTTGTTCAACATCGCGAATCAAGGCTTCTGCATTTTTCGAATTGGAAAAGAATCCGATGTTGTTTTTCAGGGTGATCAGATCGCTTTCAAGTTGCTTCAATTTGGACACATACTTGTCGCGTTCGGCATACATTTTATTGTGTCCTCGCGAGGATGTTTTTAAATCGGTCATTTTTGATTTAAACCGAAGCAGGTTTCGTTCACGGTCTTCAACACTGAATTTCTCGAACAACACGTTGATAGCATCCCTGAATTGTTTTTGAACGTTGTTTTTATCGGCAATGGGTACATGGCCAATTTCGGTCCAGCGTCGTTGGAATTCTCTGAGTTTCTCAAAATCCTTCTCATCGTTACCGCTGCTTTTGAATGATTTCACTTCATCAATCAGGGTTTTCTTCAGTTGAAGGTTTTCAAGCTGAGATTCATCTTTGGTATTGAAGAATTTAGATTTGCTCTCGAAAAACTGATCGCAGGCAGCACGAAAACGCTTCCATACCAGGTCGGAGTGCTTGCGTGGGATGGGCCCAATTTCTTTCCATTTCTTCTGAATGGCAATGAATTCGTCGGTAGTTTTTTTCCAGTCATTGCTGTCTTTCAACGCTTCGGCCTGTACGCACAAATCAATTTTCATTTGCAAGTTGTTGGACTGAACTTCTTTGTGCCGTGAGTAAAACTCCCTTTTTTTGTCGAAAAATGAATCGCAAGCCACCCTGAAGCGTTCGTAAATGATGTTGTTTTCCTTTTTGGGCGTGAATCCAATGGTTCTCCAATATTTTTGAAGCTCAACCAATTCGTTCGACTTGTCTTCCCAATCTTTATGGCTTTCAAGGTTCATGGTAAGGATTTCTTCCACCTTTTCACATAAAGCAGTTTTGGCTTCCAGGTTTTTCTTTTGGGCTTTTTTTCTGTTTTCAAAGAAATCCTGATGCTTTTTGTTGATTTTGGTGGTGGCTTCCTTAAAGCGTTCCCACAATTCTTCTTTTTGCTCGCGGGGAACCGGTCCTACTTCACGCCAGGTATCGTGCAACTTTTGCAAGGTGTTGAACGCTTTGATCACTGATGGTTCCAGCAATAACTCTTCGGCCTTTTCACAGAGTGAAATTTTTTCCTCCATGTTCTTTTTCAGGTCGAGATCGCGCAGTTCCTTGTTAATCTTGATGTAATCATAGAAATTTTCAACGTGGTGGTGGTAGTTTTCCCAAAGGTCTTTCATGTTGGCCTGGGGTACCAGTCCTACATCGCGCCAGCGTTGTTGTAGTTCCTTAAATTCCTGGAAGGTTTTATTAATTGATTCCTTGCGGTTTACCAAATTCTTGATTTCCTCTATGATCTCATATTTTATCTGAACATTTTTATCTTTCTCCTGCTCCAGATCCTTGTTATAGTTAGCCTTTTTCTGACGGAATTCTTCCAGCAGGTTTTTCAGGTCCTGTTCGTATGGATCGGCTTCGGGAACAAAATCCGTCTCGGATCCACCCTCTGCAAGAAATGTTTTTTTCTGTTCGCTGATTTTAGCTTTGTGTTTCTTATAGAAATTCACCTTGATCAAATCCACATTCCGGTAAATTTCCATGAACGATTTTGTTTCGAGGAGCTGACGGAATTCATTGATCAGTTCCACTTCGCTAAAAGTGGAATAATCGACCATGGTTTCATGCGATGGGCTAGGCTCATCTTCCTCTTCATCGTGATTGGAATCATCATGATTTTCATCATCATCATCATCCTGCTCAGTTACTTCGTCGCTGAGCACCTCCGTTTCGGGTGTTTCGGTACTTTCTGATGCAACAGGGGCCTCAACCAGTGTTTCTTCCACTTTTTCGTCTAC
>JAFGVJ010000376.1 GCA_016938055.1 Prolixibacteraceae bacterium | reverse complement strand
GAAATCAGCATTTCCAACGCTGAAGCTGATTTTTTACTCAAGGAAGTTGAACCCAATGCCATCTGGATCAAATTTGAGCCCTCAGGGCTTCATTTTGAAAAACCTGTTAGAATTGGCATTCCTTACAGCCTGAGTACCGGTTTGCATCCCGATTCCATATCGATGTATTGGAGCAATGGTGTGGATGACGGAGGCCCGGTTCCCTTATTCGAAATCGATTACACCAACAAAATCTATTACGGCGGACTCGATCACTTCAGTTATTTTGGCTTGACCACCCTCTTTGGTTCCGGAGCCGATAGCAAATGGTTTCGCGATACCCGTGATGACGAATACTACCTGACCCATAAAATTGGAAACCAGTGGTGGTTTTGTAACGATGCACGTTACAAAGTATCCGGCTCAAAGGTATACAACGATGATGAATCCAAGGCACCGCTATACGGTCGTTTGTACACCTGGAACATGGCCAAACAGGCCTGTCCCTCGGGATGGAGAGTGCCTTCGAAAGAGGACTGGGAAACCCTGGAGAAAACGTTGGGCATGACCGATGCTGAAATCCGAAAAAAGGATGGCATACGAACCGAAACAGATGTTATCCGAAAATTGGTAGGCATGGGCGTGGTGTCCTATTTGCAGGGGATGTACCTCGAAGGTGAAGGCTATGATGCCCTGGGCGACTTCACCATTTATTGGACCAGTACTGAAAGTTTCGGTGATAAGGTCTGGACCTGGGATCTCTATCAGGGAATGTGGCATTTCATGCCTATGGATGATGGAACGAAAAGTCATTTCTATAGCCTAAAATGTGTCAAATAAATTTCAGTATTACATCAATAAATTGGAAGAAACTGTTTACATGGCCCGGGGCTTATGCTTTTTTTCCTTAAATTATCACAAAAATCATTGACCATGACTCGTATACTGATCCTGATCTTGTTGTTGCTCTTTGCCGGTTCATTTTCCTATGCAAAACAGGTTGAGCCTGAGCGCGCCCAAAAAGTTGCTGCTGAATTTCTTCGGCTTCATGTTAGCGAATTGAAGAGCATTGGCATTGATCAATTGAAACCGGTAAGGATGAAGTTTCCCAACGAGGATCGTTTTCAAACAATGAAAAGTACTCAGGTGAACGAAACACAGTTGGTTTACCTTTTCAAAAACAACGATCAGGGCTTTGTGCTGGTGGCTGGCGACGACCAGGCAGTGCCCGTGTTGGGCTATTCAGCCACTTCGATCCTCGATGAAAATGATTTACCGGTGAACCTGTTGAAATGGGTGGAAGAATACAAAAAGCAAATCAGGTACCTGCGAACCTTGCCTGAACTGAAAAGTGCAGAACCTTTGGATGCCTGGAAACGACTCGAACAGGGTTTGCCCCTTGCAAAAGCATCGGCTCAGGCTGTATCACCCTTGCTCACAACTACCTGGAATCAGGCTCCATATTACAATGAACTTTGCCCGCAGGAATACTGGTTCAGCGAAAAAGCCGTAACCGGTTGTGTGGCTACGGCCATGGCTCAGGTCATGAAATATCATAATTATCCTCAAAAAGGGGCGGGCATTCATACCTATTATCATTCTAATAACTCAGTAACTTACGGTAACCTAACTGCCAACTTTGGCGCAACCACATACGATTGGGCCAATATGCCCAATGCACTCAGCGCGAATTCAAGCAGTAAACAGATCAATGCGGTTGCAACCCTCATGCTACATTGCGGGGTTGGGGTCGACATGGATTACAGTCCCGAAAGCAGTGGTGCCTGGGTGTTGGAAGAAGACGCTGATAACGGACCTTGCGCCGAGTACGCACTGAAAGAATTTTTTGCCTACGATAAGAACAGTGTCAAGGGTATTGCCCGTGAGGGTAAAACCAAAGCTCAATGGATAACGCTCCTGAAAGAAGAGCTTGATACCCGGCGTCCCATTTTGTTTGCCGGAGTTGGCGATGGAGGCGGCCACGCTTTTGTGGCCGATGGATACGACAACAACGATTTCTTCCACATGAACTGGGGTTGGGGAGGTGTAGCCGATGGCTATTATTCAGTGGATGCCTTCAACCCGGGGAGCCTGGGGACCGGAGCTGGGAGTGGGGGATACAACTCCTATCAGCAGGTGGTGATTGGTATTAAACCTCCCGGCACCACCAGCAGTGAGGAAATGTATCTGTATTCCGACATCACGGTACCAAGCATTTACCAGCTGAGTGAATTCCGTATCGATTTGAAAATTTATAACCTTGGCAGTGATTTTTACGGAGAGCTTGGAGCCGCAATATTCGACGGAGCAGGAGAATTTGTTGAGTTCATCGAAACCTTTTCTTTGGCCGATTCACCATTGTTAAAAGGTAAGTTGTACAATATATGGTTCGATAGCGAAGGACTGTCGGTTTATCCGGGCATGTACTACATTGGCATTTATTATAAACCTATTGGCGGAAACTGGATTGCCCTTCCTGAAATTCCCGATGGTGGAGTTTCCAATTTTGTGGAAGTGGAAGTGTTGTCACCCTTTGGTGACTCCGATTTGAAACTCTATGACTCTATTCGTATACAGCCCAATCCCATCATTACCGGCCAAGCCGTTAGTTTGAGTACAAAAATTGCTAACTGGGCAACGACCACTTATAACGGAGAGTTTGGTGCAGGACTTTTCAACTTGCAGGGCGATGTGGTACAAACCATCGAAATCATTGATGGAAGTGGTTTGCAGGGCGGTTATTACAATACTTATACTTTTTCCAATGCTGCCATTGATGCTGAACCCGGAAGTTACCTGCTTGGTTTGGTTCACTTTCCACAGGGTACCGACGATCAGGAAGTGATTGCACCTTATAGTACTTATGTGAACCCGGTGAGGGTGAATGTCACCCTGCCTCCTTTAGGACCCGATAATTTCGAATCCAACGACGAAATCTCTACTGCTTATCAGTTCGATGTGACTTTTGAAGACGATTATTCCGGCTTTTACACCATTGGTACCAGCATCCACTCCGAAGTTGATCAGGATTATTACCTGTTGAATTTGCCGGGTGGTTATCATTATACCATTTTGGCAAGAGTTCACGACAAAGGAAATAGCGAGCTGGAAGAAGCATTTACCGGTGATATGATCTGGGCCCATTCCATTGATGGCGAGTGGTCCGAAATGTACGACGATGAAATGACAACTCCTTATGTTTTGTATAACGGTGGAAAAGTGTATTTTGGCGTCATTCCTTATTTTGAGGGGCAAACTGGTTCTTATTCCCTGATGATTGAAATTGTGCGGACTTTATCCACTGGTGAACAAACTGTTGTTCACTCCGATGATTTCAGGGTTTTTCCCAATCCTGCCAAAGATCAGCTTAAGGTAAAAGCACCTGAAATAGTGACAAGCTATTCGTTGTATAACCAATTGGGCGAAAAGGTTTGTGAAACCCTGGTTGATGAACTGAATTTCACCATTCCACTGGATACTTACCATCAAGGGGTGTATTATTTAAAGTTGAAAACAGCCAATGAACTGATTACCAAAAAAATTGTCATTCATGAATAGAATATTTTTACTAGTGATGGTGCTTTCGCTTGCAGCATGTGCCAACCAAAAAAAAGCCAGTAAACAACAAGCAATGGCCAACGAACCCTTTCTCATTTATAAAACCAAAGCTGATTACAATCAGTTGGTTCCGGTGATTTTAAATGATGATAAAACCGAAATTGTTGCCTATCCTGCACCAGCTGACCTGAAATCTGTTGAGGGGTTAAGAACACCTCTTGAATTGAAAAACGGATATTTGCTCGATGTACGTGGCATTGGACCCAATGTGGCTTTCACTTCATTTACTTACGAGACTTATGCCCGGCTTAAGCAGGCCCCCGTTCTCGAAGAGTTGTTCAGGAGCATCGTTGACAAAGATCCATTGCTTGAAATGTACGATTGTAAAAACTTTTTGGACATCAAATACAATTTGAAAGAAGTTAACAAATTGGTGAAGAAAAAACTGGATCAGTGTGTTAAGATTAAATAAAGCCAGCTCAGTTCCGTATTAAATTGTCACATCCTTCGGGTTAATCAGGTTGTTCATCAGTGCATACACCGTTAAACCGGCGATGGTTTTGATGCCCAGTTTGTCGGTGATGTTTTTGCGGTGCGTGATCACCGTGTTGATGCTGATAAACAGGCGGTCGGCAATTTCCTTGTTGGAATAACCCAAAGCCACTTCTTTCAGAATCTCAATCTCCCTGAGGCTTAAAGTTTCGTTTTGTCCGCTTTCTGTTTTATGATCTGGTGAAATCAGAAAATCTTCCAGTTTTTGGATCACTGTCATTTCATCGTCATCAGGAAGAAGAAGTGGAGAATGAAAGTCTGCGCCCATTTTTTCATCACCAATGACCATAATTCTTCCTTTAAATTGCGATTGGAGAAACTGGAGGTGTTCCTTTACTGGTGCGTTCAGGTAGTGATGGTGAACTATCAGGCAATGGTTTGCAGCATTGCTTTTTTCTAATAGGGATTCAAAGTTAGTGAATTCATGAAAACTCACATTCATTCCAAGCATGCCAATCATTGCCTGTATTCCGTTTTGAATCAGGCAGTTCTTCGAAGCTATGGTGAGCTCAATTTTATTGATTGCCAGCTTGCCCACTGATTTCAAGTATTTTTTGTTCCAGTGCGATCACTTTTGGGATCAGTACCTGGTCCTCAATGCGTGAATGATCGTTCAGGTCGGTTTCCAGCCTGAAAAGTTCAATGAGCAAATGTTCCAGAATTCCGGTATGCTTCACCGGGGGGAGAAACTTGATGATCAGGTTTTTTAAATCATAGAGTTTTTCTTCCAGATTACTGTGGTCTTCATCGTTATGCGCAGTATGGTTCTGTTGAATTTTTTCAATTAATTGTATGGTAAAGCTTTTGTTATTCAGTGCATTGGTGAGTTCAATTGTGTAGGGGAACAGCTGATTTTCTTCGTGAAAAAGGTGTTTGATCAGTTCCTGCTTATAGCTATCGAAGAAGTTGGCAATCAGTTTGTTGTTGCTTTTGTTCTCATCGCAGCTCGAGGCAAAGAACGCTTCCACCATTTTTTCCAGTTCGGGAATTTTGATGTCGCGGTAATAATTGTGCGTGTTTTTCAGATAGTTGATGATCAGCGAAATGGGGTAGCTGTCAAACTGACTTTCCGTGAAATAATCCTTGTTGTGGTATACATTCAGGATATCCAATAAAAAGGAGGGTTCAAGACCCTTTTCACTACAAATTTCCTGAACCGTTTTATTGCCAAAACCAAGTTGTATCCCAAAACGTCCAATGATGGGAATCAGCAAGTAATCCATGTGGATCACGTCAGCCATTCTCATTTTTTCGGTAAATGGTAAATGTTTCATTGTTCAATTTATTCAACGGGTAGTTTTTAACTGAGCTATCCGTTTTATTCTACAAAAAATCAAAACAAGGCTTTCAACATTAAGTTCAAATCTCCACGATACACTGGCAAATTTAGCGGATGCAGTTTTCATGTCAATCATTACATGTTGGTATTTTTTCATTCTGTCGATTGTGGCAGGCAATTCAAGTGATCTATTTTTACACTGCTGAAATTATTTTAAATTAGCTGCCACAACGTGCGTTGCTCCGGTTGATCAATGTGCATTACTTAATAAACAGTGAAATATGAAAAAGTTAAGTTTGGTCATTTGTGTTTATAACGAAGAAGATAACATCGAACCACTTGTAAAACAGATCCAAACATCTTTGCAGGACTACGATTTTGAAGCCATTTTTGTTGATGATGGTTCCACCGATTCAACCCGCGAAAAAATAAGGGCCATTGGCGATAATCGTTTTGTACTGGTTGAACTGCGCAAAAACTATGGACAAAGTTCTGCATTGCAGGCAGGCATCGATGTGGCGCAAGGGGAGTACATTGTAACCCTCGACGGCGATTTGCAGAACGATCCTTCAGATATTCCGCTCATGCTGAAAATCAGTCAGGAAGGCGACTGGGATGTGGTGGCTGGAGTCAGGGCTAACCGGCAGGACGGGGTGTTTCTGCGTAAAATACCCAGCAAAATTGCCAACTCCATTATTCGCAGTACAACCGAAGTACGCATCAAAGACTATGGCTGCACCCTGAAATTGTTCAAACACGATACTGCCAAGCACATTAAAATTTATGGCGAATTGCATCGCTTCATCCCGGTTTTGGT
>JAFGVJ010000006.1 GCA_016938055.1 Prolixibacteraceae bacterium | reverse complement strand
TCTGAATTTCGAATGATGTTCATAAGCATAGGCAATGGAAACTAGCTGTGGCTCACTCCAGGCTTTTCCGATGAAGGACAAACCAATGGGCAAACCATGCACTAAGCCTGCTGGAACGGTAATGTTGGGATAGCCCGAAATGGCTGCCAGGTCGGAACTACCTCCTCCGTAATGATCGCCGTTCACCCAGTCGATGCACCAGGCCGGGCCGTTGGTGGGAGCCACAATGGCATCGAGGCGGTTTTCCTCCATGACCTTGTTGATGGCATTTTGCGTGAGGCTTTTGGACTTCTTCAGTGCGTCGAGGTAGATTTGCTCGTCCAATCCTCCCTTTTGCTGAGCTTCCAAAAAGATTTCCTGACCAAACCAGGGCATTTCTTCACTGGCATGATCCATATTAAACTGAATGATTTCCTCCAGTGAACGCACCGGTGCATTGGGGCGTTCGCTCAGGTATTTGTTCATGTCGTGTTTCAGTTCGTACAGCAACACTTCCCACTCGGCATTGTTCCAGTCCCTTCTACCTTCAAATTCAACCGGATCAATGAGCTCGGCACCTTGCTCTTTCAGGATATCCAACGAACGTTGAAGCTGTTCATCCACTTTGTTGTGGAAACCAAAAAACTGGCGGGCAATGCCAATCCGCTTTCCTTTCAACCCGTTGGGGTCCAGAAAAGGAGTATAATCTGTGATGTTTAAGCGATCAGGTGCCTGGGTAGCTTCATCAGCATCGTGCGGAGCAGAGAGGGCGCCCAGCAGGATGGCAGCATCGGTAAGGGTGCGGGCCATGGGGCCGGCAGTATCCTGACTGTGTGAAATGGGGATGATCCCCTGCCGCGACCAGCTTCCCAGGGTGGGTTTGATTCCCACAATGCCATTGGTTCCCGAAGGACAAACAATGGAACCGTCGGTTTCGGTGCCAATGCCAATCATGCAAAGATTAGCCGCCACAGCAATGCCCGATCCCGAACTGGAACCACAGGGTGTACGGTCCAGCACATAAGGGTTATGTGCCTGTCCCCCTCGCCCACTCCAACCACTGCTCGAACGGGTGGATCGGATGTTGGCCCACTCGCTCAGGTTCGTTTTTCCAAGCAGCACAGCGCCAGCTTCGCGGAGTTTCCGGACAATAAACGCATCGTTTTCAGCCTTAAAGCCTTTGAGTGCCAGCGATCCGGCAGTGGTCATCATCTGATCACCGGTATCGATGTTATCCTTGATTAAAACCGGAATTCCGTGCAAAGGTCCACGCACTTTTCCATTGCTTCGTTCTTCATCGAGCTGGATGGCAATTTGCTCGGCATCGGGGTTCACCTCGATGACAGAATTGAGCATATGATCAATAGTGCGAATCCTTTTCAGGTATTTTTGAACTATGGACAAAGCACTTTCCTCACCCTTTTCCATCAATTGCTGCAGGCCTGCAATGGTCATCTCGTCCCAATCGAAAGGGCTTATATTTTCACGAGACAATTGCTTAGTCTCACTTGTACAGGCGGTTAAAGGTGCAATGGCCAAAGCACCGCTGCCAATGGCCGCTGCTTTAAAAAAACTTCTGCGCTTCATATGCTTTCATTTTAGAATATGACAATGAAATATTTAAGGACTAAATTTAACTGAAAATTTGAGAAATAATTCAATGCATTTCCTTAAATTGACATCACCAAATAAAACCAAAAAATCATGACTGCGAAATGTCCAAATTACGAAAAATGCCCGATTTATAACGGGGTACTTCAAGGCAAAACTTTAACCGCTAAAGCTTATGTTCAGTTTTTTTGTGCTGCCGATGCCTATCCAACATGTAAAAGGTATATGGTAAAAGAAGCCACCGGTGTTTGCCCGCCAAACATTTTGCCCAACAGCGTGCTTTCTGTCGATGAAATTATTGCAGAATACAACCTGAAAAGAAATTAGCATGATCTCCGGGGAAAAATGATGAAATGGCAGCATCTTTTCAGGTGCTGCCATTGATTTTTACCGAATTGATTGGTCTTCGATTGATGCGAAAGACAACACTAAAATAAGTTCATTCCCCAATATATCAATACAGGGAATGGAAAAATTTCATTAAAATGATAAAAAATTTGTGAAAGGCTTTTGCTCAGTTGATATTCAGCATTTAAGCCTTTTTTAAAAACCAATATCATGCGAAAAATAGTGCCATTTATACTGCTAATCATCTGTGCCACAATGATCAGCGCTGAAAACAAAATCAAAATTTCGGAAACCATACAGCTCATTGAAATACATCCGGAATTTTACATTCACGAATCATACACTGCTACTGAGTACGGCGGCTTCACCTCGAACGGACTGTTATTGATCAGCAATGGAAAGGCCCTGATGATTGATACCCCCATGACAGAGGCCGAAACCAAAACCATCGTTGAATTTCTGAAAGACTCTATGAACGTGAAGCTTGAGCAATTTATCGGCGGGCATTTTCACGATGATTGTATAGGGGGGATGGCTTTTCTGAAAGCTCAGGGTGTACCTACATTGCTGGGGATTCGCACCGAAGAACTTTGCAAAACCCATGGATTGCCCCTTCCGGACAAAACCTTTGACCAGGAATTGTTGTTCACCTTTGAAGCCATTAGCGTCAGTTGCTTTTACCCCGGTGGCGGACATACCTTTGACAACATTGTGGTGTATTTTCCCGAACAGCAAATCCTGTTTGGCGGTTGTCTGGTAAAAAGTGCCGACAGTCGTGGTTTGGGTAACCTGGCCGATGCTGTTCCAACATCGTGGGATGCGAGCATCGAAAAGGTTATGAACCGATTTCCGGATGCTAAAATTGTCATTCCCGGTCACGGCTCACACGGGAACATTGAATTGCTAAATCATACCCGATGGTTGGTCAATCAGCATTTAGGTAAAAACATAAATTCAGTTCATTAGCTGAATCAGGCGGGGAACAAAAATCAATAACCCGGTAATGAGGGCAACCAGTGCAGCAATCAGCACCGCAGCTGCAGCCATGTCCTTTGCCTGTTTGATGTTCCGATCAGGGGCAGTGCTTACTGCATCGGCCAGGTGTTCCAAAGCCGTGTTGAACGCTTCGGCCATCCAAACCAACCCGATGACAAGCACCAGCAGGATCCATTCAGCTCGTGTAAGCTCCAGCCACCAGGCCAAACCCAACACAACAATGGTGGCCATAAAGTGTATCCAGGCATTGTGCTCGTAGCGCACCAGCCTGGTTAAACCCTGAAAAGCAAAACCAAAACTTTTGAGGCGGGCTTTGATTGAAAATTTTTTCTTCATGAGCGTCTTCTGATTGACTATTGATTTCCTCCTTTGATGGTTTCAATAAGCACCACACCATTGGCCCCGCTGCTCCCATAAATGGAGGCTGCGGCATCTTTCAGAAAATCGATGCGCTTCACATGGCAGGGCGAAAGGTGATCAACACTGTAAACCTGAACTCCGTCGACCACCAGCATGGCTGAATTGCCCGACATGAGCGAAGTTTTTCCACGTATGATGATTTCTTTTGATGAGCCAACTCCGCCACCACTGTTGGTGACCATCACCCCCGGGCACTTGCCCTGAACAAGTTCATAAATATCGGTATAGGAACAAAAATCACCCATCCGGTTATCGAGGGTCGTTTGAACATAGGCACTTTTATCTTTGGAAATGTAGCCATAGCCGATGGCCATTTCGACCATATCGGGGCGTTCTGTAAACACAAGTGCTACCTCAACAAAGCCGGTTTTGGGGGTAATTTTTACCTTTTGTGTTCTAAAGGTTTCACTTTTGAAAACAAGTCGGTCTTTGGGTGCACAAACCACACTGAACCTCCCCAGGGTATCGGTCAACACCTGTGAACCAGTTTTTTGAGCCTCCACAACGATGTTTGACAAACGCAAATCCTCAAACAAGGTAACATGTCCTTCAATCACACGGTTTTGAGAAAATCCACAGGCCAGGTGAAATAACAATATCAAGGTCAGAATCATCTTCATGTCAGCCAGGTTTTATGAATAAGCGCTTAAAGGTACAATTTTATGCATCAGGTTGTTGATCTGTTCATTGCCCTTTTACTATCTTTGACTTTGAAACCAATGATTGATCGGCAGAAGCAGATCCATCCAAAAATGAAGCAAATGAAACTACGTTTGATCCTTTTGTTCCTGGTTATCAGCATGGGAATATTTGCCCAGACCGAAACCTACAGCATTGGCGGCCGGGTCAATGCCTACAGCCCTAAAGGGAAAATCTATGTTTTCCTTTGCAACGATTCTATCTTCAACACGCCGTTCAGCGGCATTGATACCCTGGAATTCTGGATTAACTACGACCATAAACAAGTCACCTACGAATTCAAAGATGTACCTGCCGGAACCTACGCCATCAGGGCCTATCAGGATGTAAATGGCAATCATAAGCTCGACAAGTGGTTATTTGGCCCACTAGAGCCCTGGGGTTTCAGCTATACCGAAAGGATGAAATTTCCTCCGTCGTTCGATGATGTTTCCTTTGATTTGCTCTACGACATGCGCATCAACATCATTTTGGGGAAGTAAGCTGGTAACCAATGGTCTGGATAAAGCCGATACTTTTAATCCTGGCCATGTTCCTGACGCAGGAGCCTGAATGGACCTTCCGATTTAAAAAAGACGGGGTAAAGGTTTCGACCCGCGAAGTTGCAGGTTCTGACTTTCATGCATTTATCGGCGAATGTATCTTTCCTTTTCCAGCCGAAACCATTGCAACAGCTATACAAGACATTGCCAACTATCCTTTATGGTGTTACCAGACAAGTTCCACAGAGATTTTCAAGAAAGAAACCGACCGGATTTATTACCGTGCTGTTACGCTCACACCCCCACTGATCAAACACCGCGAGGCTTATGCATGTAATGAAAAAATACCAACCGATGAACATGGAGAAATCATGATCGTGATTAAAAGTATAGAGAGTAAAAAACCGGTACCTGATGGTTTTATACGCATGCCCTATTCCAGGGGTTTATGGCGAATGCTCCCTTTAACACCAAACACGACCCTGGTTCAATTTGAAATGGAAGCCGATCCGGGTGGTTACATTCCTGCCTGGCTGGCCAACCGTTCGTCGGTAGATGCACCCTGGCATACCATGAAGAGTTTACAGGAATTTTTACAGAAAAACCAACATTAATCATACAGCATATCCATGTTGAACAGCACTTTTCCACCAGTCATGTTGGCGGTATAGTCATCCAATGCTTCCTGAGCAGCCGCAAGTGGATATTGTTTTCTGACGGTACTACCCAACAAACTACCTGCCAATTGCTGTACTTTCCGGGCTGCCATCAGGGTTTGAACCAATGATCGGTTTGCAGCCCAGTTTCCGAGGTAAAAGCTTTCGAGCTGCTTGTTGCCCTGGATCAACAAACGAGGCTCAAACTGAACAGGTCCGCCAGTGAGGTTGGCATACAAAACAACCTTACTTCCGGCAGGGGACACTTTCAGAAACACTTCGGTTTGAGGGCCGGCTACAGCATCAAAATAAATTGTAGCATTCAGGCTATGGACCAGTTTGCCCAGCTCCTCTTCGTAATTGTTCTCGCTCGAATTCAGCACATATTGCGCACCAAGATCTTTCAGCATCGTTCGTTGGTTCTCACTCCTGACAATGTTGATGAGGGGAATTTTTTCCTGTTTACACAAGCGAATCAACATTTGACCCAGCACACTGGCAGCAGCATTGTTGACCACAGCATGGTGCCTTCCTTTCCGGGCTATGTTGATAAAAGCCAGTGCTGTCATGGGGTTCACAATCAACATGGAGCCTTGTTCCAACGTCAGGTTTTTACTCAGGGGCAGAACACGGGTAGCCGCGGTAAGCATATATTCAGCCCAGGTTCCCCCCATACCCGGGGTCGATGAACAAGTCACCCGCTTTCCCAGGCGCATGGATGCCAGCAAACCACCACCGGCATCCACCACGGTTCCACTTCCTTCAATACCAGGGATCACAGGATATTGAGGGTGTTCAACATAGCTTCCTTTCACAAAGCTGACATCGGACGGGTTGATGGGGGCCGCTGTCATTTTTATCAATACCTGCCCTTTCGTTGGACGGGGAACCGGTACTTCGGCTAGGAATAACCGACCATTGGCCGCATCCTGCATCACGGCTTTCATGGTGTTTGGAATGGAATCTCTCATGAATTTCTGCTTGTGTAACAACAATCACCAAAAATAATGAATCGATGGCTTACCCTTGTAGCTAAACTGAAATGAAATGCACAACGTAGGAAAAATTGATCGTTTTGTCCGCATCGGACTGGCTTTATTGATATTGGTACTCTATTTCACCAAAGTGGTGGAATCTGAAATCTTCCTCTTCGTGGCTTTTGTGCTGGTAATGACTTCCCTCAGACGTTGCTGTCCCTTGTATGCCTTGCTGGGCCTTGGCACCTGCGGAACGAACACCGGCAAATCGGACCGCTTGATCGATACCGATCGATACAAACCCAAACAGCAATAAAAAACCCTGAAGGTTTTGAAGCCTTCAGGGTTTTTTATTGCATGACAAGAATTGTTACTTCTTCATCAGTTTGAATTGAGCAACACGTTGCTTGTTATTGTTCACAGTAATCAGATATATACCTGCGGCTTGTCCTTCGAGTGAAAGTGCTTCACGGTTTGAAGCAGCCTGGCGGGTCAAGACCAGTTTACCATAATTGTTGTAAACATTGATGGTATTGCCTTCAGATACACCATCAACCTGAATGAAACCGGTTGTTGGGTTCGGATAAGCCTTCAGTTTTGAATGATCGAATTCAGCCACATTGGTACGGTCGATGATCACGTCGTAAGTGCGGTTGACTTTTCCATTCTCAGAAGTCACGATGACTTTGAAACCATCGTCCATATTTCCAGAGCTTACTTCATTGCCGGTTTCATCAACCAGTTTGAAGGTAGCACCCAAGGAAGCCCAGAGATAACTGAGGAATTCATCAACACTAGTTGAAGGAACAGGTCCGGTAATTTTCAGGGTTGTTTGATTAACGACCCAATCTTCGGAATACAATCTGGCCAGATAGCGGGCAGCATAATCGCTGAACAACTCAAAAGTGTAAGTTTTGCTTGTTGTACCATCCTGCGCGGTTACAATCAGTTTATCATCCTCATAAACGGTCCCCAACACACGTGGTTGATCCATTTTATTGTTGATCTTCATGCTTGCACCGGGTGCAGGAATGAGGTTCGACATCAATGCATTAACGTTTGAACCATCGGGGATCAGACTGATCAGCGCGGTGGTTTGGTTTACATCGTAAATGGTTGAAAGCACATAGGCATCGGAAGCACTGCTGGTAAGCTGCAGCTGATACTCGATACGGGTTTCACCATCCTGGGCAATGACCTCAAAATAATGTTGATCGGTAGCAACTACCTCATTATAGGTGGTATCAAGCTTCAATTCAACAAAGGCGGCATAGGAACCATCGGCTTTGAAAGCTCCAAACAGTGCTGCATTGGCAGGTGCTGTTACATTGTTGTATACCTCACGCAGGCTGGTTCCCGGAGCAATTCCCGAAACTGTACCACTGGCACCGTTGATGGTGATGGTATATTTCGAAGAAGTCAGTCGGGCATTGTCATCCAAGCCGTCGGCTGTTGCAGTAATGGTATAACGGGTGGTATTCTCCCCGTTGGGCGATACCACCACAAGGGTGGTACCATTCTGAATGACATCGTTGGTAGACAATACCGTTCCGTTGTAAGTAAAGGTAAGTGTTTGTCCTTCAACTGAAATGATGTTATTCATGAACTCGCTGATCGTTATGCCAATTTGTACGCCACCACCAATGGTCTCGCTCATCCCATAACCACTGCTAACAGTGTATGATGCCGAAGAAACAGTTGATATGAATTCGGTGATGTTGATGAATTCATGGGAGCCAATACCATCGCTGTTCATCGAATTGTTCAAAGGCCAGCCGTATCCTCGGGATTCCCAGTAGGCTGAATTAGTGTACAACCATTCCGATCCGGTAGTACCATCCCCAAACGAAGCGCCAGGTTCAGGATTTCCTTTATAGTATTGCGGGTAACGTTTCAACCCTGAGTTTTGGTTAAAATCTACTCCATCGATCAAACCTGGTGAAGATCCGTTAGCGCGACCAATAATGTCGATCACTTCAACATCATAAGGACTAATTAAAGGTTTGGTTCCATCCAGCACTGAATCGTTCAGAATTTTGTAGAGAATCCAGTCATCATTAAACCATCCCCCGCAAACAGAACCATTTCCTGCCAAACCACCGGCATCTTCTTCCAGTTCAATACCCCAAGGGTTGTAACCATTCTTGAAGTTGACATCAATCTGGTCGAATCCGGGATAATCACGTGTGCTAACATCTTTGTATTTAGGGAAAGCCCAGGCCAGCACAAACACATCGCCGGGTTCCACAATAGGATTCACGCCATAATCTACTTGCAGCATGCTGGGTTGTACCTGCCAGCTGGCTTCATCAACCCATACATAACCGGGAACATAGCGTTGGAAACGATAAGCCCAATCTGCTTCAGTTGACATGCGGGTGATGGCATTGGCCGGATCAACACTGTTGGAACGTACAATCACGTAACGGCTTAAATCGAGTGCCTGGTTGCCGGGGTTACATATTTCAATGAAGAATTGACGCCAGTCGGCCCTAAATACAAATTGAGAGAAGAACGGGTCAGGTGAATAAGGTTGGACATTGCTCAGGTCCTTTTCTTTTTCCAAACGAATGGAATAAGTGAACAATGAGGTATCGTCTTCTGCAGTGGTATGGAATTTCACTGTTTTAGCAGCATCAGATCCGAACAAGGAAGTCGCCCTTTCCACTTCAATTTTGGTGTCTGGGTTTTCAGGACGTGCAACCAAAGCCGGAATGCCTTCTGCATCCCACGGAACCTGTACAGTATAATTGTACTTTGTAGGTGAAAAGTTAGGGATGGTATCGCCTACCCATCCGAAAATTCCTTTATAGAATTCCGGAATATCGGGCCAGGTAATGGAAGAAAGGTTACCGTTATGGTTGGGAATGTATGGTTCCACCTTGATAAAATATTCTTTATTGACTGTCCCATCGGCAGAAGTAACTTTCAGTTTATCGCCATTTTTCAGATCGGGACGTTCAACGCCGTCCACAAAAATGATGTTCCAGCTTGCAGCATCGGGTTTTTCCAGGTATTTGAGCAAAGAGTCAACACGGGTGTCAAAACCTACTTCGCTAATGGTATCCATTCCGGGAATATTTTCACTTACCACGTAGGGTGTGAACCATCCGCCGCCATTGTTGGCATTTTTAGGAATGACCCTGGCTTCCTTGTTGGTAGGAGGAAGCAACTTAATGCCGAATTTGATCCTGTCGAGTTGATTCCCGCAGGCAAACAGTGTAATGGAGTCACCGGTACGAACGGAGGTATAGGCAGAGTCCAGTTTGTTGGCTGACATCACATACTGCCAGGCAACACCGGGAGCAAAGTTGAACGCGTTCATGATGGAATCTGAGTTCCTGGTTCCCCAGCCGCAGTTCAGCACTTTGTTATCCCAATCGATGTTAACAGTTGAAGAAGTAAGGCTTTGGGCATCGAGCCTGAAATTACCATGGTTACCCACGGTCCAGTATTCTTTGCGGCCCATTTCCCAGCCACCGGCATTCATAATCGGGATGGGCAGCCATTCAGAGTCAGTAATATCAACCCCACGGGCTTGTTCCCAGTCGAGATTTCCGGTTTTCACACTAAATTTCCGAACCAAAATTGAATTCACGGTAGCATCGGGTACACCAGCCACATCGCTGGGACCATAGTTGCCCGGACGACGACCGTCGGCTCCGGTAAACACACCGTTTACAGCGTCGGTCACAATGGAATCACCTTCCATGTAGTGGTGACGAATGTAATAGCAATAAGTACCCCCCCAAATATCCAGTACACCATAACCGGGAGTAATACTATCGGTAGGATCGGCACCACCAGGTGATTCAGGTGCGTGCAGTTTCATATCGGCCAGGCGCCAGGTGTCTTTTTTGGTATTTGAACCACCAGCCTCCGGATCAATCAGGGCTTGTTCGTCGCCCCAATCCCTTACTATGGCTACAACAAAGGTCTTACCTTTGGGAAGTTCAACATTGGGTAAACGAATTGATTGATTGTTTCCCGGAATGTAGGGATCAGACCATGGCGAAATGTTTCCAAACTCAAATTCACCAAGGTTGATGGTTTGATCTCCCATGTTACACAGCTCAACATAAGCATGATGAGCCTGGTCCATTCTCACTTCAGAGAAAATCAGGTTTCTGTATGGCGTTTGTGCCATCATCAACTGCGAAGTGATGAACAGTAAGAAAAGTAAAAGTTTAAACTTCATAATCTTCATAATTAAGTTAATAATATGTGTTTAGCCTATCTTTAAAAATTGTTCCAATAAAATTGAAAAAAAATTAAACATTTAACAATGCATTCGGTATGTTTTAACACATGTAGCTAAAATTTTTGGCCGAAATGCCCCTAAAAGCAAATACGATCTGCCCTTCAGTAGTATAAAACAAAGTAACAGTTACCCCCTGTTCCTGCTTTTAACTTACCCGGTCAGCAATCATCTTGTCCTTGGAAAGGCTCAAGATCACAAAAAAAAACTGATCCGATAAAATGAACAGGTTTTTGGTACCTCAACCTGCAATGAACGATGAACCAGCCTCAGATCAGTACTATAAAAGACTTGTACAGCATCATTTCTTCACGGGTGAAAGATTGAAAGCCCTTCAGCTGATTCGACACCTAATATTACATGTTTTCAAATAATAATTGAGGGGTGAAAAGTATCAATGGGTGTAAATAATTAAGTATTTGGGGTCATTAATTCATAATAAACCAAACTCTCCCGCATAATGCAAGATTTGACCATTTATATTAATTTCATTTTTAATATTTTTGACAGTTGAAAATTCCATATTTAATGCAAAACGCAATGATCAAAGGGAAAAATATTTGGGGGATCCTTTTTTTAATGGCCATCTCCTTTTCATGTAAGGAAACATTCGATCCGTATGAGCGTCCCGATTGGCTGGCCGGGAAAGTCTATTCCCAGATCAAGGAAGTGGAAAACCTGAAAACTTTTACCACCTGCCTTGAAATCACCGGTTACGACAAAGTGATTGACGCTTCGGGAAGTTATACGGTCTTCGCTCCTTCCGACGAAGCTTTTCAGCAATACTTCAGCACGCATCCTCAGTATAAAAAGGTGGAAGACTTTCCGAAAGAGGAATTGCTCAACCTTGTGAAATACCACATTGTTCAAAACCCATGGAGCCGTGACCAGCTTCGCTCTTTGGATGTGAACGGATGGATTGATCCGGAGGATGAGAACAACGACAAACCTCGTGGTTTCAAGCGGGAAACCCTACTGATGCAGAAAGATAAAAAATTTGGGGTCAAATTGCTGAAAGACGACATTGACGAACTGGTCATTGTAGATACCACTGCCTCGAACTGGCATCTTAGGGTGGCTACCGATTCACGAAAATATGCTCCCATTTTTTATGCTGAGTATTTTAACATTTACAAGCTGAAATTATCGGATTATTCATTTTACTTCGATCGTGCATTTGAAAGCAGTGAAGACTTGTTCTATGTGAACGCCAAAATTGTTGGCGACGAGATTTTTGCTGAAAATGGTTTTGTATATACCATCGATCAGGTGGTGGAACCTTTGCAGAATGCTTACGAAATTTTGAGTGACAAGAGCAATCCAAACAATTATTCCAAATTTCTTGACTTGGTCAACCAATTCCCGGTATTTAACTACAACCAGGAAAAAACCTTTAACCAGCCTGGTGCCGAGCAAGGTTTGGAAGTTGACTCCCTTTTCGACCTGAGTTATCCACAATTGGCCTTTGCCATAACCTCAGAAAAAACCAAGGCTCCTGCCAGCGGATCGGGTTTACCCGAAGAAGTGAGCATCCGTTTCCATCATGGCTTGCTTGCCCCAACCAACGAGGCATTTGATGCCTTTGTCCAACAATTTGTTGTGGGCAATAACCAGTGGGGAAGCT
This sequence comes from Prolixibacteraceae bacterium, assembly GCA_016938055.1. Lineage (GTDB taxonomy): Bacteria > Bacteroidota > Bacteroidia > Bacteroidales > Prolixibacteraceae > Roseimarinus. The sequence continues at coordinate 3,333 of JAFGVJ010000006.1, read as the reverse complement.
TCGATGTTATGCCCCCAAAAATTAAACGGATTGTGGCCAACAGTTACTTCTCTTCCTATCCGATTTACGAAACCGATATTATTGAAGGTTTTTACAATGGTGAAGATGACATTGTTAGGATTTCAACCAGTGACATTGTTCAAAAGGAATTTGGCAGCAACGTAACCTTCCTGGGCTTAAACAAGGCCATTGTACCCCGCGCCTTCAAAAGCATTACCGGTCCTGTCTTCCGCCAAAGAGGTTATTCAACCATGATGAATGCCATCGAATATTCGGGACTCTTATCAGCCCTCAAACGCGAAGGCCAGGGTAACATGCTGTTTGCCGTAGCTGATAGTAAACTGGCCATGGACTCCTCACTGATTTATACCTATACCAAGGTGAACAACATCGAATCGGAGTCTTTCAAGGCCGAGATGCTTCATCCTACCATGAAAACCTATCCTCTCAGCGTTAACGACATTCGTTTGCTCTTGCTGAACCAGGTTGCAGTTGAATCGCCGCTCGGTCAGGCACGAAAAGAATTCCTGAAAACCCTGGCAGGCAATCACCTTATCTGGAACAACGAAACCGGAACCGTGAGCGGAACATCCAGCTCAACATTTGGCTACATGGGAACCACGCCTGTGGTACTTCAACCTACTCAAATCAGCACCGATACCGACAATGGAACAACCTGGGCTGTTGATGCCTGGTTCCGCTTTAGTACCAATACCATTTATGCCTATTTATCAGCCAACTTTACAGGTTTCCATGCCTTGCTGCAAAAGGCCAAATTATCGCTTGACAAGGAAGCCCGTTATTCCTTCCTTTCCGACAATAAAATTTACACCATCTTTGCCCCTTCGAATGAGGCTTTACAAGCCATCCAGGCCGACACACTCACCGGAAAAAACCTTGAGAACTTCGTCAAACTTCATTTTATTTCCGACGAAATGATCTTTACCGATGGACGTAAAACCGATGGATATTACAAAACCAATTGCCAGTTGACCGTTTCAGGTACCACCAGAAATTACAACGTGGAGATTTACCTGGAACCCGGCGTTGATCAGATAGTCATTAAAAACAAAAATGGCGGAACTTATACAAGCATTGAAGAATCGGAATCATCCAACATGATCACGGCCAGAAACCTGAACGTGAATGTAGAAACCAACTTTCCCAATACCATGTCGACCAGCGTTGTACATCAATTGGACAAGGCATTTTTGTTGAATGAACTAGATATTAAATAACCAAGCCATATCATTTTCTTATGAAAAGAATCAATACATCCATTATCCTGATCGTAGCCCTGATCTTTTTTTGTGTTACCGATGGTTTGGCGCAAAGGCGGGAAATTGTCCGGGGCAGGGTTTTCGATAAGAATGGAAACGAACCAGTGATTGGTGCTACGGTTGCTGAGATCGACAAGGAAAACCGAATTATTGGTGGTACAGCAACCGATGTCAACGGTGACTTTATTTACAACATGCGTGATTTCAACAACTTGTTGCGCGTAAGTGTCATCGGGTATCACAGCCGCGACCTGAAACCCGAAACCGGCAAACCCATGAGCATTTCACTGGAATCGAGCGACATTGAAATTGATGCAGTGACCGTTACGGCCACCCGCCAAAGCACTTCGGGGCTCACCAACATTGAAGACCGCGACAAAGCTTCCTCATCGGTGAAAATCGATTTAATAGAAATGCAGGAAGTGGGTGTTACTTCGGCAGCCGATGCCATGCAGGGTAAAATCTCCGGTCTCGACATCATCAGTGCTTCGGGCGATCCGGGCTCAGGCTCTCAGATTGTGATCCGTGGCTTGAGCTCCATTGGTAATAACAAACCCCTCATTGTGATTGACGGTATTCCTCAAAACAAAGTTGCCAACGACGTGGACCTCAGCTCTGCCGACCAGGAAGACATCAGTAACCTGATTAACATTGCTCTGCAAGACATCAAATCCATTGAAGTACTGAAGGATGGTGGTGCTACCGCCATTTACGGTTCACAAGGGGCCGATGGTGTATTGCTGATTGAAACCCGGAAGGGAAAAATGGGCGATGTAAAATTTGATTACCAGTACAAACACAGCATCAACGTGCAGCCTTCATCCATTCCCATGCTGAACGGTGATGAATACATCATGCTTCAGCTGGAACAACTGCACAATGCCCGCGGGGTATTCGAACTACCCGATGCCATTGCCTACAACCCCGATTACAAGGATTTCTACAACTATTCGGCCAACACCGACTGGCTGGGCGCCCTTACCAAAGTGGGTCAAACAATGGACCATTATTTCGCCCTATCGGGGGGTGGTGACAAAACCCGTTATTCAGCCTCGGTCAGTTATGTCGATGAAGGGGGTACCACCATCAATACCCGTGCCCGCAGGTTCTCCACCAGGATCAACCTCGACTACATTCTTTCTAAAAAACTGATGTACTCCATCCTCTTCAGTTATTCTACCGAAAACAACAACCGAAATTACATCATGAACCGCTGGTCGTCCAATGAAAGAAACGTGCGCCAGATGGCCTATCTGAAAGCTCCCAACATGAGCATCTGGGAATACGATGAATTCGGGAACCTTACCGGAGAATATTTCAACCCCGTTGATGAAGATAACTATCAGGGAACCAGCACCAATTATTTCAACCCTGTGGCCGTAGCCAATCTGGGTAAAGATGACCAGAAGAATTACAACCTTGAAAATACTTTCAACGTACGGTACATGTTCAATGACTACCTGCGTTTCCGCCAAACCATTTCTTTCCAGTATTCTGGGAATAAAAACAATTCGTTTTTGCCTTACAATGCCATGGGCCTCGACTGGATTAACTGGGAAGTGAACAAAACCTCTGAAGATAACAACATGTGGTCGGCCATTCGCACCGAATCACAATTGATGTTCAACGCACCTCTTGATGTAAAGATCCATGACTTGTCGGGTGCCGTTTCGTGGGTCACTGCCCAGGAAACCTGGGAAGGCATGAACCTGCAGAGCAACCGTACCCCATCCATTGATATCCAGGATCCTGCTGCAAACAGTCAGATCAACTGGATATCATCGGGCTACAGCGAATCGCGTAACCTTGGTGCCGTAGCCAACCTGAACTACAAGTTACTCGACCGTTACATGGTGCAAATCAACTCCCGGCTCGATGCCAGCTCTTCCTTCGGGATCAACAACCGCTGGGGACTTTTTAACGGGGTATCAATAGGATGGCGCTTCTCCAGCGAACCTTTTCTTTCGGGAGCCGACTGGCTGGGTGAAAGTAAGCTGCGTTTAAGCTGGGGTACCTCGGGCCGCCAACCCAACGATGCCTATGCCCGTTATGC
>JAFGVJ010000067.1 GCA_016938055.1 Prolixibacteraceae bacterium | reverse complement strand
GCCATCCCCATGCGCATCCCTTGGCGTAGTTCATCTTCCGAAAGGCTTCCTTTTTCGAAGTATAGCTCCATAAGGGCTTCATCGTTTTCGGCTGCTTTTTCCACAAGGATGTTGTGCAGCTCGTCGGCCTTGGTTTTTTCGGAGGCAGGAATGTCAACAATCTCGGGTTTGCCGCCATTGGGACCCCACTGGTACATTTTCATTTTCAGCACATCAACCACCTGGTTGAAGCTTGGTCCGGCATTCACTGGATACTGAACAATGGTAACGCTGTGGCCGTAAAGGTTGGTGATGGCATCAACAGTTTGTTCGAAGTTGACGTTTTCGTGATCGAGGCCATTGGCTACAAAAATCACAGGTTTCTTCATTTTATGGGCAATGCGCATGGAACTTTCAGTTCCAGCCCCGATACCTTCAGCAGAATTCAATACACACAATGCGGTACTGGCAACTTCGAGCGATGAGGTGACGGCTCCCAGGAAAGCTTTCATTCCGGGAGTGTCGAGTATGTTAATTTTGATGTCGTTGAATTCGGTGTGAAGGAGGGATGCGTAAATGGAGTTGCCATAGGCCTGTTCAATGGTGGTGAAGTCGGACGTGGTGTTCTTACTGGTGACTTCACCCCTGCGGTTGATGATACCACCCTCGAAAAGCATCGCTTCAGCGAGGGTGGTTTTCCCGGCGCCCGCGTTTCCGATCAATGCGATGTTTCGAATCTGCTCTGTTTTATAAGTTTTCATACCGTATTGAATGTTTTTATTAGTTAAATCTTCTTGGTTTTTTTAATGCGAACACCAAAAATAGTAATAATTTGGTAACAATCAAGTGTTGTGGAATCAATGTAATTAATTAACGAAAATTAACGTTGTATGCCTTGTGCCATTGGCTTTTTAGCAGCTTTTTATTTTTTTAATTGCCTGAAAAAGAAAGGATTTTTGAGCATGCTCCTTCGCTTGTCTTTTCCTTTGAAAACAAGGGCTTCAGCACTGGTTTTTATTCTTCACTTTTAAATGTATTTTTGTTATCGACGATTTTATGTATATGGCCCGGTTTCCTCATTTTTTTCAGCTCGATGCCATGGATTGCGGACCCACCTGTCTGCGGATGGTGGCCCGTTATTACGGGAAATCCTTCTCGGTTCAAACGCTCCGTGAGCGTTCGTCCATTACCCGCGAAGGAGTTTCACTTTTAGGGATCAGCGATGCAGCCGACAGTATCGGGATGAAAAATGTTGGGGTCAAAATCAATTTTGAACAACTTTCGCGTGAAGTTCCCCTGCCCTGTATTGTCCATTGGGAACAAAAACATTTTGTAGTTGTTTATAAAATCAATAAGCATAAAATTTGGGTGGCCGATCCCGCCAGGGGTTTGCTCACTTATTCCATAGAAGAATTTTTAAACGGATGGATCGGGACACGTTCAAACGAGCAGGACATGGGGCTTTGCCTGCTGCTTGAACCCACTCCCGATTTTTTTTCGCATAACGATGAAAAAATTCCCCGCCATTCTTTTCGCTTTCTTTTTGCCTACGTCAAACCCTACCGGAAATACCTGGTTCAGCTCCTGCTGGGTTTGCTGTTGGGCAGCCTTTTTCTGCTCATTTTTCCCTTCCTCACCCAGGCAGTGGTCGATATCGGGATCAACAACAGCGATATTGGTTTCATTCGCCTGGTGCTGGTAGCTCAACTCATCCTGTTCATCGCCATTACCTCGGTCGAAATCATCAGAGGATGGATTTTGCTCCACCTTAGCACCCGTATCAACATCTCACTGATTTCTGATTTCCTGGTGAAACTCATGAAACTGCCCATTGGTTTTTTCAATTCTAAACTGATTGGCGACTTGTTGCAACGCATTGGTGATCAATCGCGCATTGAACGCTTCCTGACCACATCGACCCTAAACATCCTGTTTTCAGTATTTAATTTACTCATATTCAGTATTGTTTTGGTCATATACTCTTGGGTAATTTTCCTGGTTTTTGTGGCCGGAACCCTCTTGTATTACCTGTGGATTCAATTGTTCATGGCTAAAAGGCGTAAGCTCGATCATCAGCGTTTCGATGCCCGGAGCCGGAACCAAAGCAAGCTCATTGAACTGATCAACGGTATTCAGGAAATCAAACTGAACCAATGTGAAAAACAAAAACGTTGGGAGTGGGAGAGCATACAGGCCCGCTTGTTCAGGGTGAACCTAAAAACGCTGTCGCTCACCCAGACTCAGGATCAGGGCGCCGGTTTCATTCTCCGCATGGTGATGGTGCTGATTACTTTTTTGTCGGCCCGCTATGTTGTTGAGGGAAGTCTCACCCTGGGAGCCATGCTGGCCATTACTTACATTGTGGGGCAGATGAGTAGCCCAGTCGGACAGCTGCTCACTTTTATGCAAACGGCCCAGGATGCCCGCATCAGTCTTGAACGTTTTGCTGAAATACACATTCAGCCCGATGAAGTACCCGAAGGAATAACCCTGGCCGATACTCTGCCAGCTAATCATACCATCCGTTTACACGAAGTGACTTACCAGTACGAAGGGCCGCGCTCGCCCAAAGTACTCCACAAGGTAAACCTCGAAATTCCACAGGGAAAAACAACAGCCATTGTTGGATTAAGCGGGAGCGGGAAAACCACCTTGCTGAAAATGATTTTGGGATTTTTTGAACCGGTTGAAGGGGATATCACCATTGGCCCGGTAAAACTGAACATGCTTTCGGGTAAACTCTGGCGCAGCAAATGTGGTGTGGTGATGCAGGATGGCTACCTTTTTTCCGATACCATTGCCAACAACATTGCCCTGGGCGACGAACGAATCGACAAGGAGCGTTTGTATGAGGTTTCTGACATGGCTTGTATCAGGGAAACCATCGAAACACTGCCCCTGGGCTACAACACCCGCATCGGGCAGGAGGGCATGGGCCTTAGTCAGGGACAAAAACAACGCATACTCATTGCCCGTGCCCTGTACAAACAGCCCGAAATCCTGCTCTTCGACGAAGCCACCAATGCTCTCGATGCCCGCAATGAGCGTTCAGTGATTGAAAACATTGGCCGCTTTTCGCAGGGGCGCACCATGGTGGTGATTGCCCACCGGCTGAGTACGGTGAAAAATGCCGATCAGATAGTGGTGCTCGACCAGGGTCAGGTGGTGGAAACCGGTTCACACGATGCCTTGACCAAACTGAAGGGCCACTATTACAGCCTGGTGAAAGAGCAGTTGGAGTTGGGGAAATGAGCGGGAGATTGAGGTTAAGGTTGAGGTTCCCGCCTTCGCTAAAGCTACGGTGGGCAGGAAGGTTTCACGCTTTGCGGGACTGCTCCTTCGTCGCAGAAGGCTGAGGTTGAGAGAAGGCTGAGAGAAGGCTGAGGCTGAGAGACTGGGAGCATGGAGATTGAAGGATTGAAAGATTGAAGGATCAAGTTTATATGGATGACCAAAATAACATAGCATTGAGGAACGACGAGGTTCGGGACATTTTGCAACGGATGCCGCACTGGACCATTCGTTGGGGAATTTCCATCCTGTTTGGCACCATCGTGCTGCTGCTGTTGTTTACCTGGCTCTATCGTTATCCTAACATCATCCGCTCCGAAGTGGTGGTTTCGGCCAGCCATCCGCCGGCCATGCTCAAAGCCCGCGCAACCGGGAAAATTACTCAATTACTGGTCGCCGGTAACGAAAGGGTTGAAAGCGGACAATTGCTGGCAGTGATTGAAAATCCTGCTGAAACAAGCCATGTGCTAGAGCTGGAAATGTACCTGAACTCGGTAGCCTCGTTTTTCATCAGCTTTGATGCCGTGCAGTGGCAACCCTTCAACAAGGCCCTGGTACTGGGTGAGGTTCAGGCGGCTTACGCCGATTTCACCCTGCGTATGAACAACTATTTCAATTTCCTGAACCAACCCTTGTTCCTCGAAAATATTGAGGCGGCAAGTCAGCGGCTGCACATGCAAAAAGTGTATTACGACCGTTTGTGGTCGCAACGTGTATTACAGGAAAGCGATCTGCAGGTTTCGGCCAAAACCTTCCGTCGTGATTCCACTCTTCACCGATCGGGCGTGTTGGCCGATGCCGATTTCGATGCAGTGACCAAAGATTTCATTGCCCGGCAGCTGGAGTTTGAAAAAATCAGGAGCCAGCTGGCGCTCACCCAGGCTGGCATTCACGAGCTGGAACAGGAAGTCGCCCGCTTGCAGATGGAATACGAGGAAAAACACAAGGAGTTGAAGCTGGAATTGCTGAAAGCCCGTGAGTTGCTCGAAAACAGTATTGCCCGCTGGAAACTGAGCTATTTATTGGTCAGCCCGGTCGATGGCCGCGTGAACCTCGACAGGGTATGGGCCGTGAACCAGAATGTGGAGACCGGCACTACCGTCATGACCATTGTGCCCGAAGGGGACCAGCAGCTGATAGGGAAGGCCTATATCACTACCAGGGGAGCCGGGAAAGTAAAACCCGGACAACGGGTGAACATCAAGCTGGACAATTATCCCTACATGGAATACGGCATGCTCATTGGCACCGTGAAACACATGGCCGAAGTGCCCTTGAACGAAACCTATGCCGTTGAAATTGAATTGCCGCAGCACCTCACTACCAACTATGGGCGGGTACTGGACATGCAGCAGGAATTGTGGGGCGAATGTGAAATCATTACCGAAGACCTGCGTTTGTTACAAAGGATCATCTATCCGGTGAAGGCTGTAATGGAAAAGAACCGGAGGTTGGAAGGTTGAAGACCGAAGACTGAAGACTGAAGACTGAAGACTGAAGACCGGAGACTGAATGACTCTTAACGAACAAGCTCGTCAGCGCGTTGAAATTTCATTCTGGAGATACAGAAGAGCAAGAGATTAGTTTATATCTTGAAATTCATTCCACATTTAGAAGTTGTATTAATTCGTGTTTTTTTTCAAAGAACAAGATAAATATAGAACCTATAAGCATTAAAGAACCTATCCCAATGTTTGGAGGGATCTGTCAAATAATAACTTAAGCTTTAATCTGTGGAAAATACTCATTTTTATTGCCGCAAATCAAACAAATTTCACGATGAACACACAACAATTGGCCACATTGCCTGCAGGTCCATTTTTCTTTCATCAGTTCAGAAAACTGTATTAAACCAATCGTTTTAAGGGTGTTGAGGTTTTCAACGGGGCTTTCACCATATTTCAGGCGGTAGCGTTTATCAAGGTCTTTGATCCGGCGGCAGGGGAATTT
>JAFGVJ010000375.1 GCA_016938055.1 Prolixibacteraceae bacterium | reverse complement strand
CAACATCATCAGGTTTTATTTTTCCTATAACATACCGTGGTGAGCGTGGATAAAAAATGAACCCCAGCATATCAACCTCCATTGCTGCCAACTGATGCATAATGGCTGTATCGCCCATTCCGCATATTTTAATAATAAAAGTCATTATGTCATTGGTCATTAAGTCAATGGTTGAGGAATATTGATTTCTTATTTACGATTTTTGATCAGCGTCATGTTCAATCCTGAGCATTTCGTTTCCGCCTTTCTGGAACTCGTATTTCACTTTCACCAGTTCACTGTTTGGGTAGCGTTTCATGATCTTGTCCAAATGTTTCGAAGGCTGGCTGTTCAGGTCTACCACCGGGAAAATGCGAACTTCTTTGCCTACCCTGAGCATTTCGTCGATGGATTGAAAATGAAATTCCAGGTCGAGCATATCGGAGTATAGCAAGAGCAAGTGGGAACACAACACCAGGTCGAAACTATGATCCCCGAAAGGTAGTTCCGGCAGCCTGGCCTCAATGTACCGGCCTTCTTCTTTTCCCTGTTCGTAATCGTTCAGGAACTGTTTCATGGATTTCATTCGAATGGTTCCAAGCCCTTCGATGGAACCAAATTGTTCCCAGTTAAATTTTTCCATGTTGGCCTTGGTTTGATCAATCACTTCGGTAAAAGTTTCTTTGATCCTTTTTTCAATGTCTTTGGCCGAAAGTTTAAAAATAGGATCGATGGAGGTGACATTCCCTCCAAAAGCATTGGCAACACCGTTAAAAGCAGCCGGTCCGTCGCCGCAACCCAACACTTTCTTTGAAAGGAAATCGGGAGTGAGGTTGAACATGCTCACATACTCGGTGTAAGAGCGTCCCCAGGGGACAATTTTTTCGTATTCAATCATAGTCGGTTCTTTTATTCAGCTGTCGTGTTTGCATCGAAGGTATCAAATTTCTTCAATGAATAAACGGCATGTCTCACCGGGATTGTATGTTTTCATGAAATTTTCGCCCATTAAAAATCCCTGGTAGCCAAATGATTTTAGGTCTCTGATGGTGGCTGGCTCACTGATGCCGCTTTCTGAAATTTTTACAAAGTTTTCAGGGATCAAATTTGCCAATAATTTCGATTGGTTGATGTCCACTTCGAAGGTTTTTAAGTTTCGGTTATTCACACCAACGACATCGACATGGGGAGAAATTTTTTCCAATTCCATCGCATTGTGAACCTCAAAAAGAACTTCCAAGCCCAATTCGTGAGCGAGTTTAGCCAAAGCATCTACTTCACTGCTTGTGAGTGAGGCTGCAATGAGCAGAATGGCCGAAGCGCCATAGGCTTTTGCTTCATGTACCTGGTAAGGGTCAATCATGAAGTCCTTGCGAAGGATGGGGATGTTCAGGATGGAAGCAGCTTCTTCCAGATCGGTCAGCCTGCCTCCAAAATACTTTTCATCGGTCAAAACTGACACGGCCGAAGCCCCTGCATTTTCATAGCCAATCACCACATTGCGAAGTTTTACTTCGGCATTGATGATACCCTTGGAGGGAGATTGACGTTTGTGTTCGGCGATGATCCCCGATTTATCGGGCTTCAGCAAAAATTCCTTCAGCGAAGGAACTGGTTTGTGATAAAACGGAAAACGCATCAATTTTTCAAGGGGTACATGGACTTTTGCCCTTTCCACTTCAAAGCGTTTGTTATCATTGATTTGTGCCAAGAACTCTGTTGCTCCAGGGATTCCTTGATCAGCTGAAGGGGACTTTGATACTTGATGATGTTTGCGATTGTTGTTCATTAATTAGTTCCTTAATAATCATGAATTTTAAAAATATAGCCTTCGGGAAATTATCAGGCTTTTGTCAGCCGCTCAAGTACAATTTTTGCTTTTCCTCCCAGAAGCGCACTTTTTGCTTCTTCGATGCATTGTTCAATACCTTTACCGGGGCACATGGTTTTGATGGCCATGCCGGCATTGGCTAAAACCGCGCTGTTTTGCGCTTCTGTTCCGTTTCCGTCAAGAACTGTTTTGAAAATGTTGGCGGCTTCCTGAACAGTATGTCCGCCAAACAGTTGTTCCGGTTTTAGTTTTGGCAGACCAATTTTTTCAGGTGAAAGCATCACGTCATCATTGTTGGTCACCATCTTAAAATCACCGGTTAATGAAATTTCATCGTAACCATCCATGGAATAAACAATGGCGTACTGTTTCCCTGTTTGCTGGAACAGGTAGTTGTAAAGGCGGACTATTTCGAGATCGAAAACGCCGGTGATTTGGTTTTGCGGATTGGCCGGATTCACCAGTGGTCCAATCAGGTTGAAAAAGGTTTTCATACCCAGTTCACGCCGGATGGGGCCAACGGCTTTCATGGCCGGATGGAAAAGCGGGGCGTGCATGAAAATCATACCGGCACGGTCCATCTGGCGTTTGAGCAATTCCTGATCATTGGTGAATTTGTACCCAAAATATTCCATCACGTTGCTTGATCCGCAGGTTGAAGAAACACCATAGTTTCCATGTTTGGCTACATGGTAACCGGCACCGGCCACCACCAGCGACGAAAGGGTGGAAATGTTAAAGGTGTCCTTGCCATCGCCACCGGTACCACAAAGGTCAATGGTATTAAAATCACTCAGATCGACTGGCACACACAAATCCAGTAAGGCATCGCGAAAACCTGCCAGTTCTTCGGGCGTGATGCTGCGCATCATGAACACGGACATGAAGGCGGCTACCTGCGACTGGTTGTATTTTTCGGCTGCTATGTTTTTCAGAATACTTTTGGCATCCTCGCGTGATAAGGTGCGGTGTTGTATGAGCTTGTTCAAAATTGTTTTCATTGTTCAATTTTTATGAAAGACGTTGCATGCAACGTCTTTACAGTATTATTATTGGTTGAGGAAATTGGCCATGATTTGTTTGCCGTCAGGGGTTAATACCGATTCGGGATGGAACTGGACCCCGCGCACATCGTGGGTTTTGTGGTAAAGTGCCATCACATGTCCTTCGTGATCGAGGGCCGAAACGGCCAGGTTTTCCGGTATGTTATCCGGATTGACTACCCAACTGTGGTACCTTCCTGCCTCAAATTGATCGACCAGAAAGCGGAACGAACGATCGTAATGATCGGTTATGATGATGGGAGTGGCTACTCCGTGATATACCTTGTTGAGGTTCAATAAACTACCGCCATAAACTTCGGCAATGGCCTGGCAGCCCAAACAAACCCCGAAGATGCTTTTGCTTGCGCCATATCGTGCGATGAGGGCTTTCATGATACCGGCCTCGTCGGGTACACCGGGTCCGGGTGAGAGTACAATTTTTTCGTATTGTTCCACTTCGTCGAGTGTTATTTGATCGTTGCGGAACACGTCAACCTGTCCGCCATGGGTCAGCTCTTTGAGCAGGTGAACAAGGTTATAGGTAAACGAATCGTAGTTGTCGAGAACCAATATTTTATGAGGATATGCTGTCATTGTTGTTGTTGTTGTTGTTGTTGTTGTTG
>JAFGVJ010000374.1 GCA_016938055.1 Prolixibacteraceae bacterium | reverse complement strand
ACAATGTCGTCCATGTATATTTCGATCAATTCCTGCAAGTCGTTCCCAGCCAGGTGACCATTCACCACCACCGAAACATCGCCCTCAACAGCCGACAATTCCCAACTTTCACCAATATTGGTCTGTCCGTTGAGATCTTTGCCAAAGCGGGTTGCCAGTTTGTTGCCACCCCAAATGCGTTCTTTATAAATGGGCTGAAATTTTAAGGGATATAAACTCATGATCCAAATTTTTAAAATTCGTAATCGACGGCTGCCCGATCAACCGTGATGTTTTTCACAAACTCAACCACCTTCAGATGCTCGGGATGTACACGGGACACGTCAAGGTCGGCAAGGGATTCAAAATGACTGATCAGACACAAATCATATGACGCTGACTGTAACTGATGATTTTGACCCACTTCGATGTACTTCAGTTCGGGTATGTGGTTTTTTAAGTTCAACAACTGAGTTTCAAACTGGTTCAACACGGCTTGTTTTTCATCTAAAGTCTCAAAAGCTTTCAGCTTAAACAAAACAACATGGTTAATCATAGTATTTAAGATTATAATTGACAATTGATTATCACATCAAGAACAGGGAGCAAAGATAGTTCCGATCTGTTGTAAAATCACCATAAACCTGAAAAACCTGTCCGCTTAATGACCCGATGTTAAAACTAGCTTTAGATTGAAGATTGAAAACATCCGGTCCGAAAGGCCTCGTTTCACGAATAAGTTTTATTTTTGATCAAAAGCAAAAAAATGATTGTAATTGGAATTGCCGGGGGGACCGGTTCGGGGAAAACAACGGTGGTGAACGAAATTGCCAGGAACTTTATTGACCGCGACATTGCGATCATACCCCAGGATGCCTATTACCGTGACAGCTCTCACTTACCCCTGGAAGAGCGCCAAAAAATTAATTTCGACCACCCCGACTCCATTGAGTTTGAGCTTTTGGTGAACCACATCAAAAAACTGAAAAAAGGTCAATCCATTGAACAACCCAGCTATTCCTATCTCACTTGTTCTCGCCTGGATAAAACCACAACAGTTCATCCCCGAAAGGTGATCATTGTTGAAGGAATCCTCTGCCTCACCCAACGTGAACTACGCAACCTAATGGACATCAAGGTTTTTGTTGATTGCGAGGCTGACCTGCGCCTTTCGCGGGTAATTATGCGCGACATACACGAACGCGGGCGCGATGCCCAAAAAACCCTGGAACGCTACGAGGAAACCGTCAGGCCCATGCATATTCAGTTCATTGAACCGACAAAACATTTTGCCGACATCATCGTCCCCCAGGGGGGCCGGAACCTTGTTGCCATTGACATCCTCACACAGTACATTGATAAACAACTCTCCAAACAGTAATACCCATGCTTAATCAAATCAACCTCGATTCGGTACTTTTTCTCGACATCGAAACTGTCCCGATGTATCCTGGCTACACCGATATGCCTGAGAAATTCCAGTTGTTGTGGGATAAAAAATCAACTTATTTCCGTGAAGGTGAACAAACAGCTGCCGATGTATATGATCGTGCCGGAATTTACGCCGAATTTGGCCGGATCATTTGCATTTCGGTAGGAACCCTTTACCAAAAACAGGGTGAAATGCGCTGCAGGGTGAAGTCCTATGCCAGCGATGATGAAAAGAAATTGCTTTTCGAGTTTGTAAACATGCTTGAAAATTTTTGCAAACATGGTCAGGTGAAATTGTGTGCCCACAACGGGCAGGAATTTGATTACCCCTACATTGCCCGCAGATGCCTCATTAACAACATACCCATTCCGAAAATACTGGATATGGCAGGTGCCAAGCCCTGGGAGGTGAAAGACACACTGCTCGATACCCTTCAGTTATGGAAATTTGGCGATTATAAACACTATACCTCCCTTGATTTACTGTGTGCTGTATTCGACATTCCAACTCCAAAAGACGACATTGATGGCAGTCAGGTTGCCGGCGTGTATTACCGCGATGGTGACCTGGACCGCATTGTTCAGTATTGTGAAAAGGATGTTTTTGCCCTTGCCCAATTATTTTTGAGATACCAGGGGAAGAAAATCCTGCCTCAGGATGCTTTTGAATCAGCATAAAAAAAGGCCGGCATTGGCCGACCTTTTTTAGATTGTATCGTATTGCTTAAAAAATGTAGCGAATACCCAGTTGTAACGACCAACATTGACTGTAGTTATAATAAGTCGAATAGCTGGTTGACAAATACTTACCATCGTTGTCCTTCACCATAGAGAAACTGGGAACATTGTTGGCATCCACCCCTTCGTACTTCAGGATTTGTCCGTTATTGGCAGAGAACATGTTCTTTTCAACACCCCAATTGTTGTTGATCAGGTTGCCAAAATTCAGGAAATCGAGGCTCACCTGGAAAGTATTTTTTGTACTTCCTACTTTAAGGCTGAAATCCTGAGTAACCCTTAAATCAAAGCGATGAACCCATGGAGCTCTTGCAGCAAATGCTTCGGCATAATTTCCTTTGTTTTTGCTCAAATACTTGTCCTGCTCAATAAAAGCAAAGAAAGCATCTTCATCGGCAGTGCTGATAAAATTCACATCGCCTTTAGCCGAAGGAATGTAGATCAAATCGGCAGCATAACCATCATTGTTCATATCATTGGAATAGGTAAAGCTATAACCACCGGCTGAATAACCTGAATAGAAAAGGTTAAAAGTTGTGGCCAAATGCTCTTTTGCATAATCAAGTTTGTATGAAGCGGAGGCGATTGCTTTGCCGGGCACTACATATTCCGACCTTTGAACCCAGGGTAAATGTGGACCGTTCACTGTAATCAAACCACTGTATGCTGAAGCAGCATTGCTGCCGGGCATACCTGAAACTTCTTTTGATTCTGTGAAAGTATAGGCAGCCATCAGGTTCAAACCGTTAAGCGGTTCGGCATTAACGGTAATGTTGCCGGTGGCACCCCACCCTTCTTTACTGTTAGCCAGCACGTATGCATTCTTGGAGGTGTAGGTCATATCATCACTTGCAGGATAGATGTACCGATCGTCGGATCCGCTAAAACGGTTCCAGCTGTTGTCGGGTTGTTCCAGGTTGTAATTTTTTAACATCACCCCGTTGATGTTTTTCATAAACATCCCTTCAACGGTGACTGAAAGCGGAAACGCTACAGGCACCTCAAAATCCAATGCCAGTGAAGTTTTCCAAACCTGAGGCATTTTAAAGTCTGGATCAATGGCATTGATATCACGGGGCAAAAGTCCTTGTTCAGGAGTAATGGTGGTGGGCAGGTTCAACTTGCTGATCATTTCATCAACATCGGTGATCATTGTTCCGGCCAGGGTAGCCAAAACGGGATCAGCACTGCTCACGTTGCCCTCGGCATCGTACTTGGTAACAGCGGCATAACTTCCCTGCACCATTCCCGAATTGGTAGGCATGTTGGTAAAGAATACCAAAGGCAGCCTTCCTTCAAAAATACCGGTACCACCACGGAGTTTCATGGTATTGTCATCAGAAATATCCCAGGTAAAGCCTACGCGTGGTGAAAGTTGCACCTTCGCCGTTGGCCATTCGCCCGTGTCGATCTTCTTGCCACCAAAATCCAACTCATAAATGGCATTGTTCCTCAAAATGTTGTCGACATATTTCAGATAATTTGCACGCAAGCCGAATGTCAGCTTCAAATCGTTGTTTACGCTCCATTCGTCTTGTCCATAAATGCTGAACTGATTAAATGCAACCTCGGCAGCCGGGCTTTTCTCACCATCATAACCATAAGTCAGCGCAAAATCGCGGGGTGCTTTCTGGTTTAGGAAATCTTCCACACTGGCATAGCGGTAATAACCTGTACCATTGCGCATGTATGAGTTGTTGGCCATCTGATATTCGAAACTGATCCCTGCAGTGATGGTGTGTTGATCCAATTGATAGGTCACATTGTCGATGATGTTGAAAATGTTGTTTTTGACACCATTGTTCCAGGTAAACAGTTCGTATCCGGCCGACATGTATGGTTCCAAAATTTGCTTTCCATCGTCGGTAACGCCGGCCATGATATCAATGAAAGGAAATGGATCTGAGTTAGAACCTCTCACATCGGCGATTTGGGTATACGTGGTTAAAAGTTTGTTCGAAACCTTATCGGAGATTTTGCTGTTCAAATCCAATGCAATGGAATTGACAATGTTGTCCATTGAATATAGTGAATTGGAAAAAGCCATGGAGTACTGTGATATCCTGTTCATCGACCTGTTGCGAAATCCGGCGTCGGTAGAATTTCCATTGGTTGGATTCCATGCCATGTTTTTGGTATAGTTGTAACGAATGCTCAGCTTGTTGTCATTGTTTATGTTCCAGTCGATGCGGGCCATGAGTTTGCGGTTGCTCTCATTGGCAGGATAATCGGTATAAGAACCGGCATCATATCCGTATTTATCAAGCAAATGTTTTCTTACGGCTTCCATATCCGAAACGCTGGTGCGCGACAAAGAGAGGTCGGTATTGGCCGTTCCATTGTCGGAGGGTCTCCAGGTAACTACCTGAGTTGGTTGAACCTCGTACTCACCATTGACAAAAAAGAACAGTTTATTTTTGATGATAGGACCACCCAGGGTGATGCCATAAACATTCTTCGATTCTTCGCTGCGTTCCCCAAAATCAACATCACCAATGGCATTACCCCTCATATTTTGGTTGGTAAGATAGGTGTATGCCGACCCTTTAAACTTGTTGGTTCCCGATTTGGTAATCGCGTTGATTCCGCCACCAATAAAATTGGTTTGCCGAACGTCAAAAGGAGCAATCACCACCTGTACTTCCTCAATGGCATCGATCGATATTGGATTTCCACCACCAGGAAGGCTTGAGCCCAATCCAAAGTTGTTATTGAAGTTGGCACCGTCAACGGTAAAATTTGAAGAACGACCGTCGCCACCTGCAAAACTCATACCATTGGCATAAGGAGAAATTCTGGCAATGTCGGTAATGCTCCTGTTGATGCTTGGCATGGAGTTCATTTGTTCGTTGGAGATGTTGGTGGTAGCACCAGTTTTACTGGTTCCAAACTTGGAAGGTTTTGTACCCACAATCATTACTTCGTCCACCTCGGTACTCGTTTCACTTAACTGGGCATTCAGGCTGAAACTTTCACCCAGAAAAAGGGTAATGTCGGTGTAAGTGCGTGATTTGTAGCCAACAAAACTAATTTTTACTTCGTATGGACCACCGGTACGCATTCCCTGAAGGTTGTAACGCCCATCAGTGTTGGTAATGGCGGCATACTGGGTACCCGAAGGAAGGTGTATGGCAATGACAGTAGCTCCCGGAAGGGCCGACTGATCCTCAGCAGTTACCTGCCCCTGTATACTCGATGTGGTGACCTGGGCAAACAAAGTGCCCACCGAAATCATCAGCAACAAGCATAAAAATGTAATTTTTAGCAATGGATTTTTCATTTGAATTAGAGTTAAAATTTGAATTCAATTTGGGTTAATAAAATAGTATCATTTATTTTCATTGTTATTTCAATATTTCCATCCAAAATAAGGCGATTTTATCATCGTTATCTTGAATTCTGCGTTAACAAACGATCAAAATATGATCACAAAACACAGTTGTTCAACAGTTAGAAATTATCATTTTTTAACATTTAATTTCATTTAAAATTAAAGAATCCTGTAACAATTTGCATTGGATGTCAGTCAATTGTTAATAAAAAAAGATAACTATCGGAATCATCAGTATTTCAGAGATTCACTTTGATTCCGCTTTGTTTCTTTTAACTTTGTTCACCAATTTAAAAACGTAAGCGGGAGGTAATTCCGGTACATTTTTTGTTTAATTGTAAGCTGATTATTTCAGTTTCATCAAAATTCAAAACACATGAGGAAACTCACATGGATAGTTGTTGCGTACTTGCTATTGTTTTCAGCAAACAGCATATTTGCACAAGGTACTCAGAATCAAACCTTGAAATTCAGCCGTTTGCTGCGTTTGGTTGAAAGTTATTATGCCGACTCCACCGATATGGAGAAGCTGACTGAAGTGGCCATCATCAGTTTACTGAACGAATTGGACCCCCATTCGGTATACATATCAAAAGACGAAGTGGATGATATGAATGAACCCCTGGTGGGCAGTTTCGACGGTATTGGTGTATCATTCAACATCCATCGCGATACCTTGCTGGTTATCCAAACCATACCGGGCGGTCCTTCCGAAAAAGTAGGCATCATGGCCGGTGACCGCATTGTGGCCATCGATGATGAAAATGTGGCCGGAATCGGGCTCACCAACAAAATGGTTTTCGACCGATTGCGTGGGGAAAAAGGCACCTTGGTGAAAGTACAAATATTGAGAAACAAAAAAGAAACCATTGATTTTGAGATCATCCGTGACAAAATTCCCATTTTCAGTCTCGATGCATCGTACATGCTCAACAAAAATACAGGATACATCAAACTGAACCGTTTTGCTGCAACCACTACCCAGGAGTTTGTTCAGGCCATCCAAAACCTGAAAGCCGGCAATACGGTCGAAAACCTGGTTCTTGATTTACGGGGCAACGGAGGAGGCTACCTCAAACAGGCCTTCGAAATTTCCGATCAATTGTTGCCTACCAGTAAAACAGTAGTGTATACCGAAGGCCTGCGCAGCCCCAGAAAAGATTATACCTCGACCGTTGAAGGTGAATTTGAAAACGGGAACGTGGTGGTACTCATCGATGGCGGCTCGGCATCGGCCAGCGAAATTGTTGCCGGGGCAGTTCAGGACTGGGACCGTGGCATCATCATTGGCCGCCGTTCGTTCGGGAAAGGGCTGGTGCAGCAACCCTATTACCTCACTGACGGTTCGATGGTTCGTTTGACCACTGCTCACTACTACACCCCCAGCGGGCGTTGCATCCAAAAACCATACAGCGATGGTGTTGACGATTACCGTAACGACCTGGCAGAAAGGGCTCAGCGCGGTGAATTGTTTCACAAGGACAGTATTGCTATTATTGATTCACTGGCCTATAAAACCCTAATCAACAAGCGCATTGTTTATGGCGGCGGCGGGGTCAGTCCCGATGTTTTTATTCCCATTGATACTTCCATCAATTATCAATACTATAATACCCTGGTTCGCCGTAGCATTGTCAACCAATTCGTGCTCGATTACCTCGATAAAAACAGGAACGATCTGAAAAACAAATATACCAGCTTTGAATCTTTCAAAAATCATTTTGAAGTCAACAGTGAAATGCTGGAACAACTTTGGAAAGCTGGTGAAGAAAAAGAAATTCAACGCAATCAGGAATCCATTGATTTCATTACCGACCATGCCAAGCGACACATCAAAGCCATCCTTGCGCGTGATTTGTGGACAGCCAGTGAATACTACGAAATTGTGAACAGCAAGGACGATGAAATTCTGAAGGCCCTTGAAATTCTGAGTGATAAAACAAGATACAACAGCTTGTTGAAAAGTATTCAATGATTGACATTCCGGAAGCATGGTTTTGGAATCATTGGGTTGAAATAACCGGCACTTTGCTGGGAACGGCCTATGTTTTCCTTTCGGTCAAACAAAACGTATTCACCTGGCTGACAGGGTTCATGACTTCTGTTTTGTACACCATCGTGTTTTTTCAATCAAAATTCTACGCCGATATGGGCTTGCAGGTGTACTACATTTGGATCAGCATTTATGGTTGGTACATTTGGTCAAAAGGTCATACCAGTCCCGCTGGCCGCTCCGATTTTCCGGTAAGCCGGCTCAACAAGCAACTGATGCTCGTATTAACGCTGATTGCCTTACTGCTCTGGTTCATGATCTTTTTCGTATTGAAGCAATTCACCGATTCACCACTACCTTTCGGTGATGCCTTTACCACGGCTTTCAGCATTGTGGCCACCTGGATGTTGGCCCGGAAAATACTCGAACATTGGCTGATTTGGATCGTTGTTGACCTGATCTCAATGGGACTCTATCTTTGGAAAGAGCTCTACCCCACTGCCATCCTGTTTTTAATTTATACCATTGTGGCCGTTTGGGGTTATATTGAATGGAAAAAAGCACTGAAGCATGCCTGAGCACCCCACCCGTAAAATTGTGATTACCGGTGCCGAATCGACCGGGAAAAGTACCTTGACTGCTGGCCTTGCCCAACACTACAAAGCCTTGTGGATACCAGAAATTGCCCGTACTTATGTCGAAGGGCTTTCACGTCATTATACCTACAACGATGTTGAAAAGATTGCTCGTTTACAAGTTGAAGCAGAACAACAATTGAATGCTGATGAACCCCTGGTATTTTTCGATACCTGGCTGATCATTACAAAAGTATGGTTCGATTTTGTCTATGGAAAACACCCCGGTTGGCTGCATCGTTGCATCGTGAACAGCCCAATTGACCTTTTTCTGTTGTGCGATATTGACCTGCCCTGGGTCGAAGATCCCCTGCGGGAAAATGGCGGTGAAAACAGGGTAAAACTACAACAGCGGTACTTGCAGGAACTGCATGAATATGGTTTCAAATACCGCCTGATCAGCGGGCAGCATGAATTACGCCTTCAATCAGCCATTCAGGAGGTAGAAATTTTGCTTCGAGGTTAATTCTACACTTATCGCATCAATTTCAATGAAGAAAGCAGCAGGAAAAAAATGCATTCCATTAGTTTTGTTGAACGAAAATCAATCAACATATTGACATGAAAATCATTATCGACGATAAAATCCCTTACATCAAAGGAGCACTTGAACCTTTTGCAGAGGTGTTGTATTTACCCGGTAGTGCAAGCACCCCTGAAATTGTAAAAGATGCTGCTGCGCTCATCACCCGTACCCGAACCATCTGTAACGAACAGCTTTTAAAGGGTTCATCCGTTCAATTTATCGCTACTGCCACCATCGGTTTTGACCACATAGATACTGTTTATTGTGAAAAAGCAGGCATTGAATGGACCAATGCTCCCGGGTGTAACAGCTGGTCGGTAGCGCAATACCTGATGGCTGCCTTACACACCCTGGCATTGGCGCGAAACCTTGAGCTTCATCAAATGACCATTGGCGTAGTTGGTGCCGGAAATGTAGGCTCGAAAGTCGCCGGGTATTGCAAGGTACTGGGCATGAAGGTGCTGATT
>JAFGVJ010000373.1 GCA_016938055.1 Prolixibacteraceae bacterium | reverse complement strand
TGGAAAACCGAAATGGGCATGGCCAATTCCCAGCAATTTGCCGCAATCTACAACCAATATCAGGCATCAGTTGAAAAAGAAGCTTATTTTCCGCAGAACGATGCAGGCGCCTACCTGAATCCGCTCACCAACGAGGAATTGATCAACACCAACTGGACCGAGGAAATCTTCAGGGTAGCCCTGGTACAGAACTATAACCTTTCGCTGAGCGGCGGTAAAGGGGATTCCCGGTTTTTCTTTGGAGCCAATTATAATGCTGAAGACGGAACCGTTCTCAAAACATCCAATGACCGGTTCATTGTACGTTTAAATGCTGAAACCAAACTATTTGACAGAATTACCATTGGTGAAAACTTCAACATTTCACAAAACACCAGCACCTCGCAGGGCGAACGCAATGAATACGACTCACCTTTGAGTACCTCCGTCCAAATGTTGCCCTTTGTACCCATTTATGCCACCGATGGTTCGGGCAATTACGCCTACCGCGAAGCAGGGCTATCGTCCAACATCAAAAACCCGCTGGCTCAAATTGAGTACAACAACAACCAGGGTAAAAACATGTCAGTTACCGGCAATGCCTTTGCGCGGGTCGACATCATCAAGGGCATGACTTTCGAAACCCGTTTCGGCATGAACTATGCTTCAGGCGAATTTAAAAGCTTCACCCCCGCGCACAACATCGGGAACGAGGATAACATCAGTCCTTCGCAAAGTGTTTCGGTGAATCAGTTCAACCTGAATGTAACGTCCAATTATAGCTGGCAATGGCAGAATTTCCTGACCTATAACTTCAGCTTGATGGAAAAGAACAATTTCAGCGTGATTGTAGGTACGGAATCGGGGTACAACAAGTACATGTTCGATAACCGTTCGGCCAACGGCGTTGACCTCGAAACAGAAAAATGGCTGGATTATTCAGATACTACCGGTTTAAGGGTTTTGAATGAGAAAGAAATTGTATCATCGGGCTATGCCTATTTTGGAAGAATCAATTACGATTTCGACGGTATTGTTTTATTCCAGGCCAACTTTCGCAGGGATTATTCTTCAAAATTTGGTCCCAACAACCGGGCCGGTAATTTTCCATCGGCTTCGTTGGGTTTGAAATTCAGCGAATTCGACTTTATCAAAGATTTGAATTTCATTGATTTTGGTAAAATCCGCGTAGGCTACGGTGCTACCGGTAACAGCGATATACAGCCCTTCCTTTACCTGAACTCCATGGGCCCTGTAGCCATGACCGGCTATCCCTTTGGTGGGGTGACCAACGAGGGGGCAGCCCTGTTAACTGCTGCCAACCCCGATTTAAAATGGGAAACCGTGATCACCCAAAACATTGGTGCCGATTTACGTTTCCTGAACAACCGGCTGGGCTTCTCAGTTGACTTGTTCTCCAGAAGAAATAAGGATATGTTGCTGAGAAAATCAGTGCCCTTAACCGTTGGCTACATCATTACCGATGCTCTCAACGAGTTGGGCGATGTTGCCCTCGATACCCGTCCGCTGGTGAACTATGGTACCCTGAACAACCGGGGCTATGAATTTACCATCACTTATAAGGACCAGGTGGGCAAACTCCATTACAACCTGAGTGCCAACGTGACCCATGCCGTCACCACCATCGACGACATTGGTGATCCGTTGTATGCAGGTACCGGCCGTGGTTTGTCTAACGTGACCCAAACCCGTAACGGAGAACCGGTTTCGGCCTTCTATGGTTACAAAACCAATGGGATTTATCAGGAAGATGACTTTGTTTGGTACAAAGTTGGAAGCGGCCGTTGGGCACGTGTAGCTCCCAACGAAAACGGTGGCATTGTGATTGAAGGAACCGATTTAAGCGGAAACCCTGTGTCGTTTACCACCTTGAGTAAAGAAGCAGTTCCCGGACGTTTCCGTTATGTCGATACCAATGGCGACAAAGAAATCACCACCCAGGACATGGTGAACGTGGGTGATCCTAATCCCGATTTTGTTTATGGTTTCAGTGCTTTCCTCGAATACGGCAACTTTGACCTGAACATGTTCTTCCAGGGAAGTTATGGGAACGACATCTTCAACATGATGAAAGTGAATTCCTATAATGCTAATAACGGCGGTTTGAACTGGCACAGTGAAACCATCAACTGCTATGTTCCGGCTGTTGTCAATACCCGCGACAGAACCATCGAACCGGTGGTTGTACAGGAAGCACTCAATACCAATACCGGAATACCGGCAATGAATTCCGATTTTGCTTCTTCCGATTTTTATGTAGAAGACGGATCGTACCTGCGTTTGAAAAACATACAACTGGGCTATACCCTGCCGTTGGCAACTACCCAAAAAATGAAAATCCAACGCATGCGCATTTATATTGGGGCCAAGAATCTGCTGACTTTTACCAAATACTCAGGCTTCGATCCTGAAGTTGGTGAAACCACCATATTGGAAAGAGGTTTTGACCGTGGTACCTATCCTCAGTCAAAGATGTTCACCATGGGGCTAAACCTGATTTTCTAATCCATTGGCATTATCAAAACATTAAAAATGAACAAAATGAAAGACATCAGAAAATATATCACCATCGCTTTGATGACGCCATTTATTTTCATGGCCTGCACCCAGGATTTTCTGGAACATGAGCCATATGGCGTGATGACGGATGCTGTATTCTACTCGACCGTTGAAGGCATCACTCAGGGGGTGACCGGTACCTATGCCGCCATCAACACTTGTCCGGCAGGTTTGCACAACCTCGAAATGATGTACCTGGCCTATGGTAGCATTGCTTCCGACGAAGCAGAAGCTGGCGGAGAACAAGGCGGAAACGACATCATCGACTTCCAGAACTGGGACAAAGGAACCCCACAGGTTTCGGAACCCAAAGCCATTTCTCAGAATTTTTGGGGCTATAATTACAAAACCATTCTGAGGGCCAATTCAACCCTCGAAGGGATCAAAACGTTCCGCACCAACAAGCCCGACACCGATGCAGCTACCTTAAAATTGCTGAGCCAGTACGAAGGTGAAATGGAGTTCATCCTGGCTTTTACCCACTTTAAACTGATGCAGGTTTATGGAGGAATTCCGATTGTTGACCATCAGCTGGGGTCATCGGAATACGGCATTACCCGCAACACCATTGCTGAAAACCTCCATTTTATTCAGGAACATCTTCTTAAAGCAGTGGAATTGTTACCCTTGCGCAGTGAATATGGAGCAGCCGACATGGGTCGTGCGACCAAAGGTGCTGCCGAAGCGATGCTGGCCAAAGCCTATTTGTATGAAGC
>JAFGVJ010000372.1 GCA_016938055.1 Prolixibacteraceae bacterium | reverse complement strand
GCCATTGAGGACATCCGCCTGGCCAACAAGGAAAACGTGGCATTGATTAACCTGGCCAACCGACTCTTTCAACAGGGCAAGATAGAACAAGCCAGCGCCTACCTCGATGTGGCCCTTGAAGATGCCAGTACTTTTGGAGCTTTGCAACGAAAATTCCAGATTTCACAGATTCAGCCCATTGTGGAAGCAGCCCGACTGAAAATCAACGAGGAACAAAAAGACCGGATCAAGCGATATGCCATTGTTGTTACCCTGCTTTCCCTGTTGATTGTGGTGATTCTGGGGCTGCTCTTTCTCAACCTTCAGAAGGTGAAGGCGGTGCAAAAGGAAATCAGGAAAACCAACCTCTCGTTGCAGCAGGTGAACCAAAAACTACGGGAAGTTAACCTGATCAAAAACGAGTACATCGGCCATTTTTTCAAAACCAATTCCGATTTGATCGATAAGCTGGAAGACTTCCGGCAACGCATCGAGAACAAAGTGAACAGCAGAAAAATTGATGACTTGCTGCACCTGATCAGCAAACAAAACATTAAGGAGGAGCGGGAAGAAATGTACCGTACCTTCGATACCGTTTTTTTGACCATTTTCCCCGATTTTGTCAACAAATTCAATGCTTTATTCCCGGCCGATGACCGCTTCGAGATCAATTCCACCGGACAGCTGAACACCGATTTGCGCATCTTTGCCCTCATCAGGCTGGGCATTTCCGATACTGAAAAAATTGCCCACATCCTCAATTATTCAGTTCATACCATCAACACTTACAAAACCAAAATCAAAAACCGCTCGGTGGTTTCCAACGACGATTTTGAAAAGGAAATTATGAAGATTCAGTCGATTTAAAGGAAGGAAGAAGTCAATAGCACTTTACTCCGCCTCTGCGAAGTAAAAAAGTATCGCTAACACATTCACCATCTGAGTGTCATCCCGACGTAGGAGGGATCCCTCCTTACGTCGGGATGACACCTATAATGTTGTTGTTAGTTAAGAGTCATTGGTCATTAGTCATTGGTCAATCCACTTCTCTTCAGTTTTCAGTCTTCGGTCTTCCATCTTCGGTCTGAAATCCATTATATTTTACAGCCCTTTTTTAAAGTTCTTTAATTGTTAAGTGCTTGTAATTTTGGAATTTGAACTTTGGGATTTGCTCTTTCCCCATTATATTCCATTTTGATTCTTTGCTTATCGGAGCCAATTCAGCCAACTTTGTAGGACAGCTTCAAAATACAGCTCATGAAAAGTTGTATTTGATTGTGAACAGGAATCTATACTAGCTAATATAAACGTTTTGAAAATTTAACCATGAGAAAAAAATTGAGTGTGAAAAGAACATGGGAATTCAGCGGGATCATGCTGATTCTTTTTGTTACTTTCCTGTTTTCAGCCCCTTCGGCTCATGCTGTTTCATCCAACAGAGCCGGAATAAATGAGCAGGCCCAACGAAACTACACCGGCGTGGTGACTGATAAGAATCAGGAACCTTTGCCCGGGGTAACAGTCATTGTAAAAGGAACGACCAATGGTACCGTGACCAGCATCGACGGGGAATTCAGCATTTCAGCTGCTGAAGGCGAGGTATTGCAGTTTTCGTTCATTGGCTACCGTACTTCAGAATTGATCTTGGGTGAAACAACATCAGTCAAAGTAACTTTAAATGAAGATGTAGTTGGGCTCGACGAAGTGGTGGTGGTGGGCTATGGCGTAAGCCGCAAAAAAGATTTGACCGGTGCTGCCACCAGTCTTTCGTCCGATGAACTGAACCAGGGCGCCATTACCAATCCGCTGCAGCTGGTGGCCGGGCGTGCTGCCGGGGTGAACATTACCCAGGTGGGCAGTGAGCCGGGTTCCAATCCCAGTGTTCGCATCCGCGGGATTACCTCGCTGATTGGCGGTAACGATCCGTTGGTGGTGGTCGATGGTATTCAGGGCAACATGGACCTGTTGAACCAGGTGCCACCTTCCGAAATTGCTTCCATCGACATTCTGAAAGATGCATCGGCTACAGCCATTTATGGTTCTAGGGGCGCACCGGGCGTTATTCTGGTGACTACCAAACGGAACGATCGGGGAAAATCGACTGTGGAGTACCACGGATCGGTTTCGGTGGATATGTTGTCGAACAAGCTGGATATGTTTACGGCCACCGAATGGCGTGAAATGGCTCAGCTCTGGGACGTTCCCTTTTCGGCCGACCATGGTTCCGATACCGACTGGTACGACATCCTGATCCAAAACGGATCGACCCATAACCATACCATTTCACTGGGCGGTTCGGCCAAAGATTTCAATTACCGGGCCTCGGTGACCGCCATTTTGCAGGACGGGATCGTGATCAATTCCAACAACAGCGATTACGTGGCGCGCGTTCAGGCTAGCCAAAAAGCCCTGAACGACAAGCTCACCATTTCGGTAAACCTGAACAACAGTGTACGCAAATATGTGGGAAGTCCGGGCGGGGTAGGCCGTGCAGCATTCCGCTCCAACCTCATCAGCAATGCCTATGTTTCGAAACCCACCGATCCGGTGTTGTTCCAGGATGGCAGTTATTATTACGACGAAAACGTTTTTCAATACATCAACCCTTATGCTGTGGCACAAGAGGTGATCAACGAAAGTGAAACCCACAATCTTTTTGGCAGTTTCAGGGCCGATCTGGAAATTTTCAAAGACATCAGCCTGGGATGGTTTGGGAGCTGGCGCAAGGTGGACACCAACCGCGGCTATTACGCCCCGTCGAAATCCACCCTTTCTGATGCCATCGATCACAACGGCATAGCCAATGTAACTACCAATTTGCAGGATGAAAAACTGATGGACATCAGCCTGAACTTCGACAAAACCTTTGGCAAGAACCAGTTGAAAGGAGTGGTGGTGTACGAATGGCAGAGCCAGTTGTACCAGGGCCATTTTGCCCAGGCACGTGGTTTTATCAGCGACATCACCACTTACAATGCCCTTCAGTTGGGCACCATCAACAACGTTTTGCCAGGCGATATTTCTTCCTATAAAAACGACCGTACTTTGGTTTCCTTCCTCGGAAGGTTGAATTACTCATTCAACGACCGCTATCTGCTCACCTTGAGTGTACGTCGCGACGGCTCTTCGGTTTTTGGTTCGAACCACAAATGGGGGACTTTCCCTTCGGCATCGGCTGCCTGGCGAATTTCTGAGGAAGCTTTCATGAAAGACATCAAAGCCATTTCGTACCTGAAACTGCGGGCAGGTTACGGGGTAACCGGTAACCAGCAAGGTTTGTATCCCCAACGTTCACTGCAGTTGATTGGCGAATCGGGGGTGACCAATTTCAATGGGGAACTGATTACCAACTTCGCGGTAACCCAAAATGCCAACGACGACCTACGCTGGGAAAGCCGTTACCAAACCAATCTTGGCCTCGATTTTGGATTCTTCGAAGGTAAGCTGAGTGGTTCACTGGATGTTTTCAGCGCCATCACCCGCAATTTGCTGTTCAATTATACGGTGCCTCAGCCTCCTTATCCTTTCAGCTCCATTGCTGCCAACGTGGGCAGCCTGAAAAACGAAGGGATTGAACTGACCCTGAGTTATCAGTTGGTGAACACCAAAGATTTGCGCATTACCCTGGGTGGAAATGTTTCCCTCTTGCGCAACGAAGTTCTGGAATTGAGTGGTACCTTGAACGGCGTTCCCTTGATGACCGATTACGTGGGCATGGGCTACAATGCTTACCTGATTGAAGGCAAACCCATCGGTATATTCAACATTCTGGAGCACGAAGGACGCGACGATGCCAACTCCGAAACCGTTGTTGACCGTAACAATGACCAGATTATTGATATGGGTGATCGGAGCGAAGACCGTTATTTTGCCGGTTCAGCTTTACCCACCTATACATATGCTTTTACCCCTGAAGTGAAATACAAAAACTTTGATATGAGCATGGTATGG
>JAFGVJ010000371.1 GCA_016938055.1 Prolixibacteraceae bacterium | reverse complement strand
GTCAAAGTTTATGTAACCCTGAATACGGTTGTCCGCAACGATGAATTGTCCAAACTGCTGGAAACCCTCCATGTGTTGAGTCAGATTCATCCCGATGCCATCATTGTGCAGGACTGGGGAGTTGTATACCTTGTTAAGAAATATTTTCCAAAGCTCACCTTGCATGCCAGCACCCAAATGGCCATCCACAATGCCGATGGGGTGAAACACGCTGCCAGCAGAGGCATTACCCGCGTGGTGCTGGCCCGCGAACTGACATGTACAGAACTCAGCAACATTGCTCATCAAAGCAAAATAGAACTTGAATTGTTCATCCATGGTGCCCTCTGCTATTCATTTTCGGGCATGTGCCTTTTCAGCAGTTTTTTGGGCGGATCGAGCGCCAACCGCGGACAATGTACCCAACCCTGCCGCCGGAATTATGCCCAGCACGAAAGCGAAAGTTATTTCTTCAGCCTCAAGGACAATCAATTGATTGATCATCTTCCCTTTCTACAATCACTGAAGATTCATTCTTTAAAAGTAGAAGGTCGTTTAAAATCGGCCGATTATGTGTTAACAGTGGCCCGTGCTTATCGCAAAGCCCTCGACCAGCCCCATTTGCAAGAAGAAGCACAAGCAGAACTGGCCAGGGACCTGGGCCGCGAAAAAACCGACTATTTTTATGGAAAACAAGTCAATGCAGCCATAACACAATCGGCCAATACTGGTTTGTACCTTGGAACGGTTCTTCGCGTTCAGGAGGGAATGGTGGTCTTTCAAAGCAATGAAAAGTTATTGAACGATAGCCGCTTGCGCATTCGAAAACCGGGCACCGACGAGCAGTTGATGGTAGCGGTGAACCGTTTTTCGTTTCAAGAAACGGAAGTGCATTTTACAAGCGATGAGAAAGGTATTGCTCCCGGCGATGAAGTATACCTGGCTGCCGAACCTGCGCAGTTACCCGCGAAGATCAAAACCGAAGGCATTAAAATCAATGTTCGCCTGAATGAAGCAAAGGCCAAAATCATGCTGAATTCCCTGCGTTTCAAGCAGGAAACACAACAGGCAAAAACGGAGGTCTTTCTTCGCTTTGATCATCCCGACTGGTTTGGGCTGATTGGTGAACGGGATTTTCATGAGCTGATTTTTCAATTGAACAAGAAAAATATCGAACTGATTTCAAAGCAATTTGACACTTTAAAAAAGTTCCCGCTGGCCTTTGAGCTGCCCCGTTTTATCCCCGAAGCCGACCTTGATTTTTACCGGAAAGAACTGGCCGAACTGGTGACAAAAGGTTTCAGGCGCTTTTACCTGAGTCATTTATCACAGCAATTGTTGCTCCCCCGGGGTTGCAGTATTTCTGTAAACGAAAACGTGTACCTCTTCAACGATGCAGCCATCAGGCAGGTGCTTTCCGAAGGGATTGAACAGTTCATCTATCCATGCGAGAACGATGTGATGAATTTATCAAGGGGAAGCAACAGGCAGGGCATTGTTCCGCTGTACTTCACCCCTTACCTTTTCTATTCCAGAATGCCGATTACGGCCAATAAAGAAGATGCTTTCACCGATAAAAACGGTGAACAGTTCCGCAAACTGGTCCGCGACGGAATCACCATCATTGTGCCTGCACAGCCTGTGGCACTCACGCAATTCAAGAGCAAACTCGATCGCTACGGGTTTTACCGCTACCTGATTGATTTGTGCACCCTTGAACCGGAAGCAGGACTACCGGGGAAATTAAAAAAGAAAGTGCTGAATTCCGAAAAAGTTGCGCACAGCAGCCTGTTTAATTTTAAGCGGGAATTGAAGTAATTTAAAAAACCTTATTTTTCAAAAAATCATAAAGCTTTGTTGGATTCTGTCTGTTATCCCAAATTTATTTTTAGAGTTCCAATAATTGAAAATACTATTCCTTTGTTGAACTGCTGTTTTTGACCAAATTACGGTTCGTTTAGCCATTGCTTATCCTTTTCATCCAATTCTTCCTGGGTTAAATATCGACCAGCGCTAATATCATCCATACCCATTTGCAACATTAGTTTCTGTTCATGGGTTAATTGAACTGAAACATCATTTTTTATAAGAGCGCTTATCAAAGATTCAATTTCAATTAAATATTCTGCATCATCAATTCCATTGATTGTATCAATTATTTGATCTTTTATTTCTTTAACATTTCTCATAACAAACATTTTACATGCTGCAAGTTAATTAAAAAGGCATTTTCAAAAACATATTATCCTAAAAAAACTAGCATTCAAAATCTATCCAATCATCGTCATGAACTCATCTTCCGAAATGATGGGGATACCCAGCTTTTGCACTTTTTCCATTTTGGACGGTCCTATGTTTTCTCCAGCCAGCAAATAACTGGTATTTTTGGAAATAGATCCCACATTCTTACCACCATGCTGTTCTATCATTTTCTTCAGTTCCTCGCGTGAATGTTTTTCAAATGTACCCGAAATGATGATTGATAAACCGGCAAGTTTATCGGTAGATCCGGCCATTTCTTCTTCCGATAGCTGAAATTGCAGGCCAATGTTGTGTAAATCGGCGATCAAGGCACAGTTTGCTTCCAGTGAAAAATGATTGATCAGGCTCTCGGCAATGCGATCCCCTATCTCGTTCACATTGGTCAGTTGCTCAAAAGTGGCTTCCATCAAAGCATCCATGTTCTTAAATGCTTTTGCCAGCAATTTGGCCACCGTTTCGCCTACGTAGCGTATTCCCAGCGCAAACAGCACCCTTTCGAATGGAACTTTTTTCGAAGCTTCAAGTCCGTCCAGCATTCTTCGGGCCGATTTTTCACCCAAACGATCGAGGCCTGCAATGCTGGCTTCTTCCATACGGTACAAATCGGCCACTGTACGAATCAAACCCTGGTTATAAAACAGCTCCACGGTTTCCTCGCCCATCCCATCAATGTTCATGGCTTTTCGGCTGATGAAATGGATGATTTTCCCCTTGATTTGCGGCGGACAGCCTGTTTCATTCGGGCAAAAATGCTTGGCTTCGCCTTCGTCGCGCACCAGGGTACTGCCGCATTCAGGGCAATGGGTAATGAATTCAACCCGCTGGTTCAGCGGATGACGTTCAGCTTCGTTCACCCCAACAATTTTAGGGATAATTTCGCCTCCCTTTTCCACTTTTACCAGGTCGTTTAGGTGCAAATCGAGGGCAGCAATGATATCGGCATTGTGCAGCGAAGCCCGCTTTACTGTGGTTCCGGCCAGGAGAACGGGTTCCAGGTTGGCCACGGGTGTAATGGCTCCGGTACGGCCTACCTGATACGAAACGGATAACAAGCGTGTCTCAACCTGTTCGGCCTTGAACTTGTAAGCCACCGCCCACCGGGGCGATTTGGCCGTGGTGCCCAAATCGTTTTGCATGGCAATGGAATCCACTTTGATGACCACACCATCAGTCGCAACAGGAAGCTTTGATCGCTCTTTGTCCCAATGATGTATGAAGGCCAGCACCTCCTCCATTGATCCACATTTCCGGGTGTGCTCCGATACTTTGAAACCCCACGACGCTGCCAGTTCAAGGTTCTTCAAATGACTGTCGGACAAGCGTATTTCGCCCGGTACATAATAAAAATAGCCATCGAGCTGGCGTTTGGCCACCACCGAGGAGTCCTGCATTTTGATGGTTCCCGAAGTGCTGTTGCGCGGGTTGGCCAACAACTCTTCGCCATTGGCAGCTCGTTCTTCATTTATTTTTTGAAAGACGGCAAAAGGCATCACCAGTTCACCACGAATCTCGAATTCATCAGGCCAGCCGCTGCCTTGTAATTTCAGGGGAATGCTCCGGATGGTTTTCACATTGTTGGTCACATCGTCTCCCTGAACGCCATCGCCACGGGTGACGGCGTGTTTCAAAATGCCCTTTTCATAGGTAAGGCTGATGGAAACTCCGTCGAATTTAAGCTCGCAAACATATTCGGGTTGCAGGTTGGTCTCTTTCTTTATCCGCGTGTCGAAATCACGCAATTCGCCTTCGTTGTAGGTGTTGTTCAGCGAAAGTACGGGATATTGGTGTTTTACCTGTTGAAATTCCGAAGTGATATCGCTTCCAACCCGTTTGGTGGGCGACATGGGATCGTCAAATTCGGGATGTGCTTTTTCAAGGGCTTCCAGTTCTTTCAACTTCTGATCGAATTCAATATCAGTGATGACGGGTTGAGCCTTCACATAATAAAGGAAATTGTGCTGATCAAGCTCCTTGCGGAGTGCAACAATTTTATGGAGAATGGAATCGGTCATTTCAATATTGAATTAATTGCAATGCCTAAAATAATGCAAAATTTGCTTAAAATATTGTCGAAAAGTTTGCTCTTATCAGAATTTACCAACCAGGCAAAAGATTCCGTTGTAAAAGTTCCCAAATTGCGAATTTACTTCTATCTTTGCCCAATACAACTAATTGAATGGAGCGAATATTTGCAAAAAGTACTTTGAGAGAATATTGGCTGAAACACCCCGATACCGAACAATATTTAAAAACCTGGTTCGATACAGCCATGAATTCAGACTGGAAAACTCCCAATGAAGTTAAACAGACGTATATAAATGCAAGTATTTTAAAAGACAGTAGAATTGTTTTCAATATAAAAGGTAACTCATACCGTATGGATGCAAAATTTAATTATGAGAAGCAATGGATTTTTATCCGGTTCATTGGAACACACAGCGAGTATGAAAAGATTGATGCAAACACAATTTAAAAGTAGGATGATGAACATAAAACCAATAAGAACAGCATCTGATTATCAATTAGCATTAGAACGACTTGAGTTAATTTTTGATGCTTCAATTGGAACAGCTGAGAGCGACGAAGCAGATATACTAGGATTATTGATTGATGAATACGAGAAGAAACACTTTCCGATAGATGCTCCTGACCCAATTGAGGCCATCAAAATTCGAATGGAAGAAATGCAACTGAAACAAATTGATTTGGTTGATGCCATTGGCGGTAAGAGCAGAGTATCAGAGATCCTTAATCGTAAGCGAAAGCTAACAGTGGACATGATTCGAAAATTGACCAAAAAACTAAACTTGTCACCTGAATTATTAATAGTTGATTATCAATTAGTACGATAATAATTTCTACAAGGACTTTATTTTTAAACCGATGTAAAACAAGCGGGGCGTTGCCGGTCCGTATATGTAATTGCTGTCTCGGTTTTTGCTGGTATCAAAATCGTTCTGATAAGCATTCAACAAGTTTTTCACACCTCCTGAGATTTCAATCTCTGAATCGATGGACTGCAACCTGAATGCCCTGGCAATTTTAATGTTGTGTTCCCAAAATACCGGTGTTTGAAACAATTCATCAATGTCGGAAAGTTCCGGAGAACCAGCGGCATGCAATACTTCCATCGGTCCGGTGTAAATGCCGCTGAGCGCACAATTGAACAAGCCATCAGGCGTAAAGGTCAGTGTGTAATAGCCGTAACGATTGGGGGTTCTCAAGTATTTTCGCATGGGAGCCAAATCGGAGGAATAAGTCACCGGATCGCGGTATTGGCTGGTTTGCAGGGTGAGGCCTGTTTCCAACTGAACGCGGCGGTTATAATTGAAACGTCCTTCAATGGTACTTCCCTGAACAGTTGATGCACTGGCATTGCGTTTTTCAAACAGTACACCATGTTCATCGCTACCAAGTTCTTCCAGCACGAAGGCGTTGTTCAATTGGGTGTGAAAACCTTCGAGGGTAAAACCCCAGATGACCATTTCGGTTGGGCGGTCGTAATTGAGCGAGAGGCTAAGGCTGTTCGACCGTTCTTCTTTCAGGTCGTCCGCCAACCTGATGCGGGAAACACCACCGCCGGCAAAAGCAATGTGCATGTCGGAGTCAAAGGCCTGGGGCGCCCTGAAACCTGCTGCCCAGGAAGCCCGTAACTGGGTATTCTCTTTGTAACGATATAGCAGTGAAATGCGCGGATTGGAAATGAACTGATCCACCAGGCTGTGTTTGTCGAACCGAATACCGGTAAGCAGTGTCAAAGGTTTGACAATGTTCCAGTCGCTTTGAACAAACATCCCCGCATTACTGGTTTGCTGATCAATTTTGTATTCATAGGCGGCAATTTCATCGTACACATCGTCGAACAAAACCTCGCTGCCCAAAGTGAGTACATTAACGCCCCCGAGAAACTGGTCAATACGGTGGTTCACTTGAAGGCCTCCCTGCCAGGTGGTGTTCAGGGAAGTTCCATAAGGCGGATTCAGGAAATGTTGCATCATTTCGTCTTTGGTATCGGGCAAAATGCCGGTATAATGCCTGCGTTTGGTCTGCTGTCCGGCCACAAATACAATCAGTGAACTTTTTTGAAAATCGAGCTGATAATCCAAGCCTCCCGACAGGATGTTGTGCGTGCGCTCTTCCGATTGCTGGGCCTGATGGGCGGGAACTACCTCCATCTCGCCCCCGTAACGATATTCATAAATGCTGCTTAAGTTGAATTCAATTTTCTGCCTGGGCGTAGGTTTAAAAAAGGAAGTAAAACCGAAGGAATTGGTTTGCATTTCGGGCAGCTCTGAAAAACGGTCGCCATTATGGTCGTAGGCTCCCCTTTCGCGTCGCGAAGCAAAAAAGGCAATACCGGCATTCCGCTTCGTGGTGAGCACGTTGGCATTGCCGCTGATCAGCAGATCATTGACTGTTCCTGCAATCAAACTGTTGTTTACTGCCAGCTGAAAGGCATTGTCGTCGGGGATTTTGGTGATCACATTTACGGTACCGCCAATGGCGCTGGAGCCATAAAGCGCCGAACCACCGCCACGGACAATCTCAATCCGCTCGATCATGTTAGAAGGAATTTGTTCCAGTCCGTACAAGCCGGTGAGCGGACTAAACACCGGCCTGCCGTTGATGAGGATCTGTGAATAGGAACCCCCTAAACCATTCATGCGTAACTGCGTATAGTTGCAGGTTTGGCAATCGACCTCCATGCGCAAACCGGGTTGGAAATTCAGCCCCTCCGACAAGGTATTGGCCTGGATCATTTCAATGGTTTTGGCATCCAGAACATTCACAATCACAGGCGATTCGGTAGAGCGTTTGAAAGTTTTGGTTCCAGTCACCACCACCTGGTCGATGGACAAGGTTTCTTCTTCCAGCTCAAAATTGATTTCGATGGTTTTACCCGCTTCAACCTTGATTTTCTTGTTGCTGATTTTATAACCCAATGCTTTGGCAACCAAAGTATAATCACCGGGTTTCAGGTCAATGAGCATGTAATGTCCGGTTTTATCGGTGGTGGTTCCTTGTTTGGTCTCCTCTACATAAATATTTACAAACGGCAGGTGTTCGCCTTTGCTTTGTACGTCGCCAAAAATGTTGGCATCGGAATGTTGCCCCCATCCTAAACGGGTGATCAATATAAAAATAATTAGTAAAGTATATCTCATAGTTCAAATCGATAAAGAATTAAGAAAGCTAAACCACCATGAAGCCTGAAAGTTTGAGGAGGAGGCAATGAACAGTGATTTTTTATCAACATTCCAACAATAAAAATTAATTTTAGGCAACATCAAATCCATTACTTATGAGAACCCTGATACTAACATTCTTATTAATCTCCCACTTAGCCATGCAGGCACAGGACCGTGTTACCGGCAAAACCTTTGCCACCCGTTCCGAAGTGATTGCCCGAAACGGCATGGCTTGTACCAGTCAGCCCCTGGCCACCCAGGTAGCCATCGACATTCTGAAACAAGGCGGCAATGCCATCGATGCAGCCATTGCAGCCAATGCCTGTTTGGGTTTGATGGAACCCACGGGAAATGGCATTGGCGGTGATTTGTTTGCCATTGTATGGGATGCGAAGACACAAAAATTACATGGATTAAATGCCAGTGGCCGTTCGCCTTATGCCCTCACCCTCGACCATTTTCAACAAAACGGCTACGAGAAAATCCCGGCCTATGGCCCGCTGCCTGTCACGGTTCCCGGCTGTGTGGATGGCTGGTTTGAACTGCACCAAAAGTTCGGGTCAATGTCCATGAAAAATATACTGCAACCCACCATAGACTATGCCCGTGAAGGATTTCCGGTGTCGGAACTCATTGCCTACTACTGGGGTCGCAGCGAAGGACTGAAACGCTTCGAAGGCTTTGAAGAAATTTTCCTCCCCGAAGGAAAAGCGCCGGTGAAGGGACAGGTTTTTAAAAATCCATACCTGGCCAATACGATTGAATTG
>JAFGVJ010000370.1 GCA_016938055.1 Prolixibacteraceae bacterium | reverse complement strand
GGTCTTTCAATTTTTACGTCCCTGTATTCACCCTTCAATTGCCGAATCGCCGAATTATCAAATCTTCAAATCTTCAAATTGTCACATTTTCAAATTGTTTAGTTTACAGCTGTTCAAAGCGTTGAATGGTTGTTTTCAAGCGTTCGCTGATCTCCTGGCTGAGTGCTGTTCTGCCCGTGTTCTCGGTTACCCGCACCACTTCGCGCAGGATGTTGATGTCGCGGTTGGCTTCTTGTTGGAAATGGCCCACGTAGGCGCTGCCCATGTCGAGGTAGAAGCTGACCTTATCGAAACTGTCGTTGGCCACGGTCTGCATCACCCGATCGCCTTTTTCGAACTCTTCCAGCCGGTAATAATTGGCAGCCAGTACAATGTCGAAATAGGTGGTGTAGTGTTTCCCGGTAGGCAAAATTTCATACAAACGGTCAATCACTTCCAATGCTCGTTTAGTATCACCAATGTTCAACAATGATTCCGACAAACGGTAAAAATTGTTCTTGATTTGAACCACCTCCACCGTGCGGTATAAGTTGTGGTCAATAAAAATGTCGGGATCTCCCAGATTTCCCCATTCGTAACGGTTCATCAGCCGGTCGTACAAAATGTCGGGGTCGATAAAAGGTTCGTTTTGCTGATTTTTGATGGGAACAAAGCGATAGGCCAGGCCTTCGTGCTCGAGGTAGGGTTCCAGCTTGATGTTGGTGGTGTATACCACGCTCAGGTCGAAATAAATGGGGCGTTCCCAGTTGTTGTTGGACAGCAGGTCGAGGATGGCCAAATCGCTCTTGGTGACATAATTTCCGTTCAGGGTGATGATCACCGAATCTTCAATCATATCGGCCTTTTCGGGCGCCACGGTGCCGGTTTTCAATACCTGTTCCTTATCGACGGTGATTTTCAGTTGTCGGGTAGGGAAGTAGTTGAACAGCGAGCCTCCCTGGGTTTGCAACTTGGCTTTGGGATTGTCGTTCAATACAATTTTCATCAAGGTGGACAATTCCACGGGTCGTTGGATGTCGTCACGAACAAACAGTGTGTTGCGCTGGTCGTTTTCGTATTTTTCCTTTTCCATCAAAATGGGCAGCGGATCCGAATCGTATACCTTCAGCTTCATCTGGTCGATGTACCAGTCGCCGTTCAGCAGGGTCACGTTGCAAATGCGTACGTCGGGGCGTTCGTTTTCCACATCCTGGGCATACCAGAGCGGGAAAGTGTCGTTGTCGCCGTAAGTAAACAAAATGGCGTTGGGGGCACAGCTGTTCAGGTAATTCTTCCCCAGGTCGCGGGCTACATAGCGGCCCGATCGATCGTGGTCGTCGTAATTCTCGGCCAGTACCAGCACCGGTACCGTGGTGGTGAGAAGGAGGGCAGGAATCCATCCCCACTTTTTCAGGTACTTTTCAAAAAACTGTACCACGGCAGGTACGCCCAGACCAATCCAGATGGCAAAGGCATAGAAGGAACCCACGTAGGCATAATCGCGTTCACGGGGCTGGTAGGGCGGCTGATTCAGGTACACCACAATGGCCAGACCGGTCATTACAAAAAGGAGCATCACCACCCAAAAATCTTTTTTGTGTCTTTTCAAATGGAAAAACAACCCGATCATGCCCAGCAGGAAGGGAAGCATGTAGTAGCGGTTGGTGGTTTCGGGATTGCTCATGGCCGAGGGTTGGCTGCCGTTATGCCCCAGGCGGGCCTTGTCGATGAAGCCAAAGCCGGTAAGCCAGTTACCGTCGAACACGTTGCCATGACCTTGTTGGTCATTTTGTCGGCCCGAGAAATTCCACATAAAATAGCGGATGTACATGAAATTCACCTGGTAGGAGAAAAAATAGCGAAGGTTCTCGGCAAACGTTGGAATGTAGTCGGTCTGACCATTGATGTTCACCGGGCGCCCCTTTACATTGCCCCACATTTTGTAGCCGCTCACGTGGTTGTCCTGGGCGCTGTACATGCGGGGGAAGAAGGTTTTGTAGCGGGCATCAAAACGGTATTCAGGGGTTCCTTCCGATTGGATGTATTTTCCGTCTTTTGGAAAATAAACCGGTTCCCCGTCGCTCACGCTCACGGCCGGTGCATTGTAGTAATGACCCGAGAACAGCGGTGTTTCGCCGTACTGCGAGCGGTTCAGGTATTTCATCAGGGTGTAGGCATTCTCCGGGTTGTTCTCGTCCATGGGCGGGTTGGCGTTGGAGCGCACCATCAGCAGGGCATACGAACCAAAACCAATGTAAATCACCAAAACGGAAACAGCCACCAGGTTCAAAAGGGGCTTGGCTTTCCGGTGGGCATAAATCATGATTCCCACCAAGGCACCCATGATGAGCAAGATGAAGAAAACCATCCCTGAATTGTAGGGTAATCCAAATGCATTTACGAACAGGATTTCAAATTGTTGGGCGACAGTAGGAGTTCCTTGCACCAAACCGTACATAATGAAAGCGATGGTCACCGCGGAGATCAGCAGCGTGATGACGATGCCGCGGGCGGTGGCTTTGTATTTTTTGAAGTACCAGATGAGGGCAATGGCCGGGATGGCCAGCAAATTCAACAAATGCACCCCAATGGACAAGCCAATCAGGTAGGCAATGAGCACGATCCAGCGGTTGGCCTGCGGTTCAAAAGCCACTTCTTCCCATTTCAGGATGGCCCAAAACACCAGGGC
>JAFGVJ010000369.1 GCA_016938055.1 Prolixibacteraceae bacterium | reverse complement strand
CTCAACCTCAGGCCGATAAAGCCTTGCTGTGATAGGAGCGGGAAAGAAAAACACTGAAGGTAGCTCCTTTGCCCTGACCTTCGGAAAAAGCTTTGACCCTGCCATGCATTTTTTCGACCAACTGTTTAACAATGGATAAACCCAAGCCTGTAGAAGCTTCGTTTCCGGTTGGCCGGGCACTAAGTTTTGCAAAACGGCCAAATACCTTTGATAAATCATCGGATGTCAGGCCAAGGCCCTGATCTTTCACTGCGATGACCAGCATTTTTTGCTGACTGACTGCCGTAATGGTTACCTTGGTTCGGGGCTGGGAGTATTTGATGGCGTTGCTGACTAAATTAGAGAAAACACGGTCGAGGGCATCGGCATCGAAACATACTTTTGGCAAATCGGGATTGGCCTCCATTTGTAAATCAATGTGTTTGTCGATGGCCAGAATGTGGTGTTTGTCAAGCACCGTTTTCAATATCGGGTAAGGATTATCAAAAACCAGCACTTGAGGTTCAATTGACTGTTCCAGGGCGGCATTGTCCAGAATACAGCAAATACGGTTGAGCATGGAATGGGAACTTTTTTTCACCGAAGTGATCAATTCGGCATGGACGTTGTCAAGTCCCTTTACTTCTTCTTCCAACAATTCAGCGATCATGTGGATGGAGGCCACCGGCGAGCGAAGGTCGTGGACAACATTGGTCAGGTAGGTTTGGATGTGTTCCATCCTTTTTTGAAGTTCGGATTTTTCATGGGCTATTTGGCGCCGTAACATGACAATTTTTGCCAGGAGTGAGCCAATGATGCCACCTGCGATTGCTGCGATCAGATAAACTCCTGTGGATAGCATCCGTTGTGTATTGCCAGGCAAAGCCAGAAATTCAACAACGGCAATAAAAATCAGCACTGCTACATTTGCGACAAATAACCCGATGAAAATCCGTTTCTTCATACCACACATCTTTAATTCAGCCTGAAATCGAAGGTGCTTAATCATGACCAGGCACATATATATATCCGGAAAAAGGGCAAAAGGTTACCCTCATATATGAACTATTTTTTTTGTGCCTTGGAATTCTAAATTAGCCGCTTAAGCTATTTAGATTCATTCCAGTATTTAAGAAATTGGTTGATAAATATTTAAAAGGAAATTTCATAATGATTGCTCCATGTTAATTCCCCATTAATTTAGAATGAAATAATGTCTCGT
The DNA here is from genome assembly GCA_016938055.1 of Prolixibacteraceae bacterium. GTDB lineage: Bacteria > Bacteroidota > Bacteroidia > Bacteroidales > Prolixibacteraceae > Roseimarinus. The sequence goes on along the minus strand of JAFGVJ010000369.1, from coordinate 4,520 downwards.
TTTTCAGCATTTTGTTAAGCCATTTTTATTTTTTGTAAAATGGAAATGGCTCGTGCAAACAAATCAACCCTTCAATCGTTTTATGTTTTGGAAATTTAGGATCAGAAGGTATGATTCCGGATGCTTATGATTTAACCAACAAAACAAAACAGCATGTTGATACAAAAAAAGGAAGCACCTGCCGCTACCAGCCTTGATCAAGAGCAGATATTGAACGATTATTATTTGGTGTTTCTCAGTCGCCAGCTAAGTTTGCTGGGACGGCGCGAAGTTCACAACGGGCGGGCTCACTTTGGCATTTTTGGCGACGGTAAGGAAGTAGCCCAGGTTGCTTTAGCCAAAACATTTATGAAAGGCGACTGGCGTTCGGGTTATTATCGCGACCAGACTTTTATGCTGGCGCTGGGTTTGCTGGAACCGGAAGAATTTTTTGCCATGATATATGGCGATACCGATATCAGTTTCAATCCTTCAACAGGTGGCCGTAATTTTAACAATCACTATTGTACGCGCAACATCGACGCTGATGGGAACATCAGCAACCTTGCCAATCGGTACAATTCTGCTTCCGATATTTCTTCCACAGGTGGACAAATGCCCCGTTTACTGGGTTTGGCCCAGGCTTCAAAGATCGTTCGTGAAAGCCAGGTGCTGCAAAAGTACATGGCTTCCAACATTACCGGAAACGAAGTGGCTTTTGGTTCCATTGGTGATGCCAGTACCTCCGAAGGTATGTTTTTCGAAACCATCAATGCTGCCTGCGTGATGCAGGTACCCATGGTGGTCACCGTGTACGATGATGGTTATGGAATCAGTGTTCCCATTGAACTTCAAACCGCCAAAGCCAGTATTTCAAAAGCGCTGAAAGGTTTTGAAAAAACAGCCAAAGACAATGGCTGCCTTATATATCGTTGCAGTGGTTGGGATTATCCCAAACTGGTGGAAACCTTTGAAAAAGGCGTTCGTGAGTGCCGCGAAAAACAGATTCCGGTACTGTTTCACATCGATGAAGTGACCCAACCTACCGGACACTCCACTTCTGGTTCGCATGAGCGCTATAAAACGCCCGAACGTATGAAATGGGAACACCAGTGGGACGGATTGGTCAAATTCCGTGAATGGATCATTCAAAGCAAAACTGCCAGCATTGAAACGATAGAAAGTATTGAAAAGAATGCCGAAAACCGGGCGCGCGAAGCACGTAACAAGGCCTGGAAGAATTATACCCGTGCTTTCGATCAGGAGCGAAACGAATTGACTGCCTTGGTTGATCAATTGGAACCTGCAAGCGATGGACAAATATCCCGCTTGGAAGAATTGAAGCAAATCAACCAGAAAATATTTCCAACCCGCAGGGCTTATCTGAGTTTTGCCAAACGCATATTGTACGACCTGCACCATAAAGGTCTCCAGCCCGGAGTTCAGCAAGCATTCCGTGAATGGATCAATCAGTTTGATTCACGAAGTGCCAGATTTTACAACAAACAATTGTACCGGGAACTGGGCGATTCAGCATTGGCTGTTGATGCCATCGCACCGGTTTATGACGAAGCCGCACACGAAGTGAATGGTTCTGAAATCCTGAATGATAATTTCGACAAACTCTTTGAAAAATATCCCAACCTGATCACTTTTGGTGAGGATACCGGCAAACTGGGCGACGTTAACCAGGGCATGAAAGGCATGCAACATAAATATGGCGAACACAGGGTGTTCGATACGGGCATTCGCGAAACAACCATCATTGGACAGGGCATTGGCCTGGCCTTGCGCGGGTTTCGTCCCATTGCCGAAATTCAATACCTCGATTACCTGATTTATGCCCTTTCGACCCTGAGCGATGACCTGGCCAGTATGCAATACCGTACCATGGGCAAACAGGCTGCACCGCTCATCGTTCGTACCCGGGGGCATCAGCTGCAGGGCATCTGGCATGCTGGTTCACCCATGAGCATGTTGTTGGGTTCACTGCGGGGCATGTATCTTTGTGTCCCCCGAAACATGACCCAGGCTGCAGGGTTTTACAACACCTTACTCGCAGCCAATGATCCGGCCCTGGTCATTGAACCGCTCAAAGCTTACAATGTGAAGGAAGCGCTTCCCGCTAATCCGGGGGAGTACAAAATACCATTGGGTGTACCCGAAATCATTGAAAAGGGTACGGATATCACACTGGTTACTTATGGCTGGAACGTGAACCACGCGCAAAAAGCAGCACACTTGCTCGACGAACATGGAATCTCGGCTGAGGTAATCGACGTACAAACGCTCATGCCTTTCGATATTCACCATCATATCCTTCAATCGGTCAGGAAAACTCATAAGATTTTGTTTATCGATGAGGACGTGCCGGGTGGAGCTACTGCTTATATGTTACAAAAGGCTCTCGATGAACAGAAGATTTTTAACTACCTCGATACAGCTCCCAGAACACTTTCGGCAAAGGAACATCGTCCTGCCTATGGCATCGATGGTGAGTATTTCTCAAAACCCAATGTCGAACTGATTTTTGAAACCGTGTACGAAATGATGCGTGAAACCGATGTGCGACAATTCCCGAATTTATTTTAAAACGCTGAATTTCATTGAAATCAGAACCTGTGTGAACCTGGTTTGTTACTGATACTAAAACATAGAAAAAACGCTGTTGAAAACCATAGCAGTCCATATAGACGTGAAATCGGCTGAATTCCAGCAAAGAATGGCAGACTATCGTGCTGTATTGACGGAATTCCGCTCACGTCACGATCAAGTAATTCACCGTGAAAACGATCCTGCTGTTATCAAACACCTCGAAAGGGGGAAAATGCTGGCTCGTAAACGCATTCAGTTGTTGATTGATCCGAATACACCTTTTCTGGAGTTATCGGCACTGGCAGCTTGTGACCAATACGAAAACCAGTTTCCTTCTGCAGGCATTATCACCGGAATTGGGGTCATTCATGGCCGCGAAACCATGATCGTGGCCAACGATGCCACGGTGAAGGGTGGAACCTATGTAAAGGAAACGGTAAAAAAACACATCAGGGCCCAGGAAATAGCCCTGCAAAACAACTTGCCCTGTGTGTACCTGGTGGATTCAGGAGGGATATTTCTGCCTGAACAAGCCAATATTTTTGCCGATCGTTTCAATTTTGGACGAATTTTTAACAACCAGGCTTTGATGTCGGCCAAAGGCATACCGCAAATATCGGTGGTAATGGGTTCCTGCACTGCTGGCGGAGCTTATGTTCCGGCCATGAGTGATGAAACCATCATTGTGAGGAACCAGGGTACCATTTTTATAGGTGGTCCGCCATTGGTGAAGGCAGCAACCGGCGAAGAAGTCAGTGGTGAGGAACTGGGTGGTGCAGTGGTTCACACCTCCATTTCTGGCGTGGCCGATCACCTGGCCGAAAACGATGTGGATGCACTGCGCAAATGCCGGGCTATTTTTGAAACGCTCCCGCTGGCAAACCGGCAGCCTGTTGATCTTCAACCCACAGTTGCTCCGCTTTTTCCTGCTGAAGAGCTCTATGGAATTGTGAATGTCGATCTGAAAAAATCGGTCGATCCTCATGAAATCATTGCCCGATTGACAGATGGTAGCGAGTTCCAGGAATTCAAGGAGCAATACGGAATGACCATTGTTACTGGTTTCGCACGCATCATGGGAATCCCTGTAGGCCTGGTGGCCAACAAGGGTTTTCTTACTACCGAAGCCTCACTGAAAGCAGCACATTTCATTGAATTGTGCAATTTCAGAAAACTTCCGCTCATCTTTTTGCAAAATATTTCAGGGTTTATTGTTGGAAAAAAATACGAACAGGAAGGAATTGCCCGTGCCGGAGCCAAGCTGATTCACGCTGTGGCAACGGCTTCGGTCCCCAAAATTACCCTGGTAACAGGAGGTTCATACGGAGCAGGTAATTATGCCATGGCAGGCAGGGCTTTCGATCCAAACTTTCTGTTCATGTGGCCCCATGCCAAAATTGGTGTGATGGGCGGCGAACAGGCAGCTGGAGTACTGCAAAGCATTCATAGCCAGAAAGGCGGACAAAGCCTGGTTCAGCAATTCGAAGCGGAAAGTTCGGTATATTATGCCACATCGCGCATTTGGGACGATGGCATTGTGGATCCGGCCGATACCCGAAACGTGTTGGCACTGGCCCTGACGGTTTCGTTGAACCGGCCCATTGAAGCACCCAAAACAGGGATTTATCGCATGTAAAATGAACATTGAAAAGCTTTAGTTTGAAAAGAAATGTCGGCTTATAAAACCATCATAACAGAACGAAGGGAGCAGGTAGTCACTTTGTGGCTGAACCGTCCTGAACGGCACAATGCATTGAATCCCGATTTGATGCGGGAGGTCATCCATTTTTTTGAGCAGCTCGAAAATGATCACACTGTCAGGGTTGTTGTACTCAGGGGCAGGGGACCCTCTTTTTGTGCCGGGGCCGATCTGAACTGGATGAAAGCTTCTGAAAAGCTGAATGTTGAGGATAACCTTGTTGACAGCCGCTTGCTGGACACTTTCT
>JAFGVJ010000368.1 GCA_016938055.1 Prolixibacteraceae bacterium | reverse complement strand
TTTTTTGGTCAGAATTTGATGAGTTGTACGGAGCTTTTGAGGCTAAACAAATCAACTGGGATTCTTTAAAAACAGTTTACGGAGATAACATCAATGAAAAAACAGGCAACCGGCAATTATACGATGCCTTGTGTGGTTTACTGAACGAATTGAACGACGGACATGCCGATATCTATGCTCCTGAGTTTGGGTACTACCGATCGTGGAACCGCCGGAATAAATCCTATTTTTCGGATTTCAAAACCAATAACCTTGCTCATGTTGCAAACTTACAGGGTGTCATCAAAAACAAATACATGAATCAGCAGTTCCATTCGGGGAATTATTCCGGTTGGTTATTTTTCTATGGTACAATTCCTTTTGATGACTTGAAAGTCGGTTACATATGCATCCCCACCTTCAACATTTCAGATTTTCCAAACGACTTTATCCAGGAAGCCATTGATTCATTCAACACACTCGATGCTGTGATCATTGATCTGAGATACAACGGGGGTGGAACTACCGAGGCATTTGTTTCGTTGTTGAACAGTTTTGCTTCAGAGAAAAAATTATACATGAAATCGCAGTTTCGCAATGGCCCAAAGCATGATGATTATACTAAAACAGATGAACATTGGATCAATCCTCACACCGATGGTCTGAAGAAAATGCCGCTTGCAGTTTTGATGAACAGTTTTTCGGCCAGTTCTTCGGACCACTTTATTTTAGGCATGAAAACACAAGCAAACGTTATCACCGTTGGAGATACTACTTGCGGTGCCTTTTCGGCAGTTTACGAGCGTGTGTTGCCCAATGGATGGAAATATCGGTTGGGTTCCCAGCTTGTCTATGCTCCCGACGGCCAAATTATCAGCGACCAAAATGGTAACTACCTTGAAGGCATAGGCATTGCACCCGATCATTACGTTTCCGATGTATGGTCCGAAGTCATCAAAGGTCACGACCTGGTGCTGGATAAAGCTTTACTCGAAGTGGCAAAAAAATGAGTGTTTATCAACTGAACATCCTATGATTTAACCATAACCTGACTTGACGTCAGCACCTGTTGCCTGTTGCTAAAACCAGCTTTCTGGGCCCACAATTGTTTCAAATGAAATAACTGATTCTTAAACCTGAAGGTCATTACTTGTGCATCACAAGGATAGGCAATCCTCCATTCATTCAGTGCTATTGTTTGGTCAGAAAGTATTTTACTAAAGAATGATCGATTAAACTCAATTTTTCCTTCCGGCGAGTAACGACTTACGCTAACACCCTTGTTATGAGGCTCAACATGAAACCAAGAACCAGCCCCTTCACCGGCCAGCCATTGCGCATTTTCAGGGATGTATGGATGCCTTTCGGGTGGTGGCAAGGTTGATTTTAAGTACTTTTTGTCGGGTATGAAAGTTGGGCAAGCTGGTTGTTTACCACTCAAATTTTCGATAATCACCTGATGGCCGAAAGCATGGACATTGTTCAAGGGTGTGGGGGTGAGCGGAACCATAAAATTAAGCTTGAAATATTGCTTCCAATTGGGTTTCCCTGCAAGCAGAACGGTGTTCACAAACCGTGAGCAGTTGCTCCCTTTGTATCTGAAAGGGCCATAAGGCAGTGGGCTTTGGGCCTGCATTTCGAGGGCTTTGCTGTAAGCCTTTTCAAAATGAACGGGTGCATACGATGCATGCAAACGTCCATCGCCATGGCACGAGGGGTTTTGTTGTAGTTCAGTCAATATTTCACTGAAATTCAGCATTTCTTTTCCATTGGCAGAAAATACAGGTCTGGTGTGAACTGTCAAATCGGGATCGGTCATTTCCCCACGGACTCTTCCGTGATCGAAGGGAGAACGATAACGTCCAAAATCGAAATAAAAGCATCGTTCTTCACTCCTGTCAACCAGAACCAACGCGGCATGGCCTGCCCTGTAATAATTGTTTTTGCTGATCCCCAATCCGGAAGTTATCCACTCGTACCAACCGCCCGATTGCTTGCACCAGGTTTCGGGCCAGGCAATGGCAATGGCAAATCCGGTTGTTTTGTTCTTTATTGTCATAACTCAATGCTTGCTTCTTTTTGCTTGATCAAATCGGAGTAGTTCATTTTCAAGCTATTCCCTTCTTGAATTATTTGTGTGATACTGACCGTTTTTATTCCATCTTCGCGTTCCATCACTACATTCACGGTGTTGTCGCTGGTATGTTTTCCCGAATGAAATCTGATGAGTTCAGCCGGCAAGGGGTTCATTTTGCTTTCTTTCAAAAACTTTCTGAACCAATCTTTTCGCTCCTTTCTGTTTGCCTCCGTATAAAGTGTTACCGACGACCAGATGTAGGCCAGACTGGTATCGAGTGCCCTGAAATGTTTGTCTTTTCCATCCCAAATCAATTCGCTGAATGAAATAATCTTTTCAGCATTAAAATCAAGGGTCAACAGGGTGAACGGTTCGGTGTTTTGAAGCGATTCAGCAGAAAAAAGCTCATCAGGGTTCAATTTTGAGCTTGCAGCTTCGATCAGCACTTTGCCCCTGCTATGGGTGTGAAACGACTGTTTGACATGGGGAATAAATGCCCCGTTGAGCAAGCAAACCACACGGCCCTTATTGCTCATGGCAATCCACGAACCACCTGCCAGCGCATCTTTTGGATAACAAAGCGTTGTTTTGCCATGTAGGTATTTCCTCGGTGCAATGGTTTCACGAAACAATTTTTCATCGCGGTTCGAGGTAAGCACAAACCCTTTTGAATGAGGCATGTAAGTTACTGTACACATGAACTATTCCGGTAACGGATGGTTGAATAAGCCACACCAAACTGCTCATCGACCAATTCTTTACGATCGATGGCTATTAGCCCGGTTTTGATAATGGCCTGATGGTGGATGCTGTGCTCGGTGCAATAGGCCAACTCGCGGCCAACTGACGTGGGAATGTGGTTGCCCTGAATCCCGCTGGTGGAATAATCGGCTTCCAGGTGTACCAGCAAGCCTAAATCGAGTGTTGCCAAACCATCCATAATCCGGTCGATTGTTTCTGTGGCGAAAAGGATGTCATTTGCCAAATGGGTATCGCGTACTCTTCGGTCGTAGTTGATTACGCCAGTGAATGATCCGGAAACCAACAACAGGTAAAACTCCAGGATATGGCGGTAATGCTCACCTATTGATGCCCCAAAAAGCACTTCGGGACGGGCTGAATAATCATCGCTGTTTAGCTTTTCCAATAAACCGCGAAGCTGGTTGAGGTTATTTTTGGCTGTTTCGATCATGACTTTAACGATTAAGCTGATTTGATGTTTTTGAATGGATCATCGATTCCGGCAAAGCGCAACAGTTCGTTGTAATCAACATGGTCGTCGAGGTGTTTGCCGTAATGTGCTTTCACAATTTTGAAATTTTCATCGATGAAGAAATCGGCTGGCATAAGCGCCATGTTGGCATCTTTATCTTTTTCGGCTGGTAAATTCAGCGCTTTGGCTTCGCGGTTGGCAGTTTTCATATCGGCACTGAACATGGTCCGCACTACACCCATCATGGACGTACCTACACCATATTGTTCGTAGATTACTTTTTTAGGATCGCCAATGAGTGGCCACGGGCTGATTCCCTGATGGAACGAACTCTTCTTTAACGTTTCGGCTGCACTTTCGAACAGAAACAACAACTGAACATCTTTTTGTTTGAAGCTGATATTGTTCAGCATAATTTGGTGAACCCGGCGGTTGCAAAACGGACAGTTTACGTTTCGATAAAATCCGATGGCGATTTTCTTTCTTTTAAAATCGGAAAGGCGAACCTGTTTTCCATAAATATCGACCGCTTTGAAATCGGGTGCTGTTTGACCTGCTTGAATCTTCATCATCTTATTCTTTTAAAGTTAATTTTTACCTTTTGAATGAATAGACGGCGCACTTTACCGAACCTGACAAAAAAATTAGTATGTGATCATTTATGTTCCAAAATGATCGAATACCTTAAAGAACCAGGTTTAACCATTATTCGCAAATAAAAGGCTTATGGTTGCTCCTTGGTCTTTATTGTTTTCAACTTTAATTTGCCCTGAATGAACTTGCATGATCAGCTGACAGGCCACCAATCCCAGTCCAAATCCTTCACTACGGTGCATGATTTTATCAGCGCCAAATAGGTCGAATTGCCGCAACAAGGCTTCATTGCTAAAGCCGGGACCATCGTCACTTACCATAATACAGGTTTGTCCGTTTTGTTGCTTGAAGTTCACAGTGATTGAACCATTTTCAGGGGAATATTTCAATGCATTTTCTAAAATATTCGCAAAACATCGTTTAATGAGGCCTGGAACACCATATATGGCATGAAGATCTTTTTCAATGTTAAATTGAATGGCAAGGTTCTTCTTATAAACAGTTTCACTGAAGGAAACCCATAGCTCGTTAAAAGTATCTTTCACGGGTACAGGATAAGATTCCATCATTTTCTCCTGAGCTTTCAACTGGGTGATTAAGAGTGCAGTTTCGGAAAATTTGAACAGCCTGTTACCCGAAAGCTTGATGCGTTTTACAAATTCAAGGTGCTTGGTATTTTCCAATTGTTCTTCGAGAATATTGGAAAAACCTATAATTCCATTTAATGGGGTACGTAACTCATGGCTGATGACTGCGAGAAAATCACTTTTTGACTTTTCGAGGTCGGCCAGTTTTGAATAAATATTCTGTAATTCGGATGTACGCTTTGCCACTTCGTCTTCGAGTTTCTCAGCATGTTTCAGGATGATGGCGTTTTGTTCTTCAACCTGTTGGTTCAAGCCCTTCAGTTCAATATTCTTTTGTGCCAATGTTTTGTTTTTGGCAGTCATTTCTTTTTCATGCTTCAGGCTAATTTTACGAACGATGAAAGTGGCAATAATCGAAATCAGTAACGATAGCAAAATAAATCCACCGTAGGCAATCAATTTAAGCTGTCGAAGCATGGTTTCGGCTTTTTCGAGGTTTTCATGAACCGATATTTTCCATGTTGTACCAGGTACAGGAACCATGTAGGTAATCTCAGAACGACTGGGTTCAGAAATCTGAAAGATTCCGGCTTCTTCTTTACCCGATGTTACCACATCAAAGAAAGCATTTTGCATTTTGCTTGTAGCTTCCAGAAATTGAAAATTTTCTGATTTCATTGACATCCCAATGGCATTGGTGTCGGGGTGGCACAACAATACCCCTTCATCCTGATCGAACATACACAGGTAGCCTTCATCGATGTGGCTTCCTTCGATCGATTTTTGAAACGATTTGATCAGGTCAGCTTTTTCGATCCCCTTCCCCAGCTTTTCATCAAAGAGTCGCGCCATCACTTCGGCAGTCCTTTTATTCGAATCCAACTGGATTTTGATATAATGCTGCCTGATTTTGGTGACTGACAGACCAACTCCGGCAAAGCCTAAAACCATCATGGTGAGGGCGATACCCAAAAAGGTCAGGATATTTAATTTTTTGTTTTTCATTTCAATACGCTTCGGCTTTTGATATTCCTTCAAAACATGAAATCTGATTAACACTACTGCTTACATTACTGCTTTTCAACTCTGAATGCTTGCTTTTTGTTGCCTTTTGAAATTTCTGCAATGTACATTCCAGGGGTAAGCCCGCTCAAATCAATAGCGAAAGTTGATCGGATTTCGGTATTGGATTGATAAACAAGTTTGCCCCCGATGTTGATGATTGAAATACCAATGCTTTCATCCTTATCGTTCTCAATCTGAAAATTGAGGGTTGAAACAAAAGGATTGGGATAAACAGCAGCTCCAATTGTCGATTCTATGTTCTCAATCGAAGTGGTAGTCAATAAACTGTTAATGCTGGCAATGGCCGCATCCAAATCGGATGAAACCAGTTTTGTCCCTTTGAAAGCAATATAGCCTTCCGGATCAATCACAATTATTCGATCGTATGTGGTTGTGTATGTTTTTGCTATGCCCGAGGCCTTTTGCAGCAAGGGAAAAGTGACGCCTGTTTTCGACTTGAACGACTCTACCCCTGCTTTATTCCCGTCCCATTGGTCTAAACCAAGCAATACAAAGCCGTCGTCGTTTCCATAAACATCCTGTATTTTAGTTTGAACACTGGGTGCAATGGCAGCGCACGAAGTACAGGCATATCCAAATATAAAAAGGGCAACCACTTTCCCTTTATATTGGCTCAGTGTGACCTGGTTATCGTCTAAATCGATAAACGAAAAATCGGGAGCTTTCTCTCCCACGTTTTGCGAAAGGGCTGAAAAGCTTATCGCCATCAGCAGGGCAATTAATAAAATAGTTGTTTTCATGCGATTGTTTATTAAGTTGTTACTATTATTTGTTTCAAAACTTCGTGTTCCACCGAATTTCTATACCTTCAAAATCGAGAATTTCGTAGCAAATTCCAGCTGTACATGCCGGACCTCCCCTGCGTTGACCGGCAAACAGTATAAAGTTGCTTTTGTTGCTGTACTTGTATCGGGCGTAAATCCCCAGCCAGCTTCTTGTACTTTTATTTGTTAACTGAAAGGGGTCGTTTGAGATTTCCAAAGTTGAACCTATGGAATATTTCGAAGCCTTTTCCAGTTCAATACTGACAACATGGTTAGAGACTGACGTTTCATCACGGGTAAAAAACTGGTGTTCTAACTGAACTTCACCCATCAATTCTGAAAGACTAAAATCGAAGACCCCTCCACCGGTTAGCCTGTTTTTTTCCTGCATAAACCCATCGTTTGCATAATCGGCAAAGAGTTTAAGTGAGGCAGTTTCATAGGGTTTGTAATATTCGATATAAAAAGAGGTATAGCTAAATTTTGATGCAAACTCGTTGATTGCCAGCGAGTGGTTGAAATTGATTCTTGAATCGTCATGAAAAGAGTAAAACAAATCGAATTGATATCCCTTTTCGTTTTGTGGCAAAAGCACATGCGAACTGCGGTTGAGCAAGCGCGAACTGTGTTCTTTGATCAGCGCCGGAGGTTCGTTGTAGCCACTGCCCATGATCAGGTTGTTGTAGTTTTTGACTTCGAGGTTAAGACTGATTTGGTCGAAATAGGCACTGATGTTGCCATAAATGCCATAACTATTTTGCTTTTGAAGCATGAAAATTGAACTGTTTTCGTTTGTTTGTTGTGTGTAAACAATTGAATAAGAAATAGATTTGGCAAAACTTCCGTTTAGGTTCACCCACGGATAGTTCCACACTTTTTGGCCTTCGATGTTTCGCAACCAGCCCAATTCTACATTTTGTCCGAATGTTGAAACGTTTGCAAATGCAGCTTCAACAAGGTCGGGCCTGCGCTCACTTTCTGAAAACGTTGGGGGCAAAAGGTTGAAAAGCGGGTTTCCCCTGAGCAGTCCCATCCCGAAATGCTTCGAACTGTACTTGCCCGACACACCTAAAATATCGCGGTTAAACGATTGGCGTACCCGAAACCCTTTGTCTTCGAGCATAGCCGAAGGTATTTCGTACGAACGGAGCAGTAATCCACGGGCCAATGTTTCATTAATGGTTCCGGCCTTCAGTGTTAGTCCATTGTCGTTGTATTCAATGCCGTACCTGGTAATTTTGTTGTAGTTGCGTTCTTCAACGGGCGAATGAAAACTTTCTAAGCGGCCAAATACATACAAGTTATTTCCCACATAGTTGAGGTGCACTTTGCTGAACAGCGTTGAATAATTTTTAGTGGTGTCTTCGGGCAAAGTACCAACCTGGTACTCAACAAGGCTAAAGCCATTCAACTGAGCTCTTGAATAAACACCGGTGAACAGGGCAATAAGTAGTATGATGATTGTCCGATTCATTCTCTATTTATTGTCAATGCCTCACGAATGGCCTCGTCGATCAAGGCCCCATCGTTTTTAGAAAACCCTTCGTGCGTGAAAACAACTTTCCGCTGGCGATCGATAATGAGCAGGGTGGGAAAAGCAGTTACGTTCAACTCGCTGATCAGTTCGCCCGATGTGTCAAACAAAATGGGATAATTGACCCCCAGCGATTTTGCCAGCGGCAAAGCTTTTGATACGCTACGGGGCCCATCGGCATTGATGCCAATAAAGGCCACGCCCAGTGAATCGTACTTTTCATGCAGGTGAATGAGCTCGGGAATGGCCTTTAAACAAGGTTTGCACCACGAGGTCCAGAAGTCAATTACGGTCAGTACATCGCCCTGGATATCTTTAAATTGTACATTTTGATTCTCTTCTCCCGGTAGTGAGAAGTTGCGGACTGTTTGTGCTTGGCTTTCAGAGAAAAGTACCAGACCGATAAACAGGGCAAATGTCATTCGAATGTTCTTCATCTTTTTATGCATCAAATCAATGATCAATTGATGTTTAGCTAATAGTCGGCATGAAGCCCAAAACCTGACAAAAATTTTTATTTTTTTTTTTGAAGGGCATTTTACCGAACCATAAGAACAGCAAGCATCAAGTCATCGGGTTGAGGGCGGTAAACGATTTTACCGTTTACACTTTGGTAGAAGAGCTGGCAACCATCGGTGGTATTTCTTCTGGTTTATAATGACCGCAGTTTGGGCAGCTTAGTGTTGAAATGAGTTCAACATTCATTTTGGCAGGTTTTCAAGGATTTCCTTTACCGTTGAGCGTTTCTTATAATCGGGATTAAACTGCCTCCAAACGATGCTGCCATCAACACCAATTATGTAGGTGGCCGGGATGGGTAACTCCGGTGCATCACTTTGATGTGCTTCTTTAATGTTGGCTCCCAGCATGGTGTTGTACATGGCAACTTCGGTTTTCTTCGGAAAAAAAGAAACCCCGTAAGCGGTGGCAATCTTGTAACCTTCGTCGTAAAGCAGGGTGAATTTTGCCCCGGTTTTTTCTGCCATCTTTTCAAGGTAATCGGGCTTTTCGGGCGAAACGGCAATGACCCTTGCTCCTTTGTCGGTGATGAATTGCAGGCTGTCCTGAATCTGGCCGAGGTGACGGTTACAATACGGACACCATTGCCCACGGTAAAAGATAAGTAAAACCGGGCCTTCCCCCAGAGCTTCTTCAAGGTCAAAGGCTTGATTATCGGCATCAAGGGCTTTGAATCCCGGGGCAATTGCACCCACCTGCAACCCTTTTGTTTCCTCTGCACTACGTTGTTCTTGTGCCAACAAATGTGTTATTGCAAGGGTAAGGATTAGAATTGTTGTAAGTAGTTTCATTGTTCTTAAATTTTTATGATTTGAACTAAGGCTACCATTATCAGTACGCCTCCGATAATTTGGTTCATGTTTCGTGAAAGTCTGTTCCCATGATTGTTGATGCGTTCGCCCAATTTTTTGTACAGCCACAAAACCACCATTTTGCCCGGCCAGATTCCTGCAATGATGAGCCATGAATTTTCAACTCCATACTTAAAAAGGCAAAGCACCAATAATTGCTACAACGAAGCCCAAGGCAATATAAATGAGCGCACTACTGTTCATGGCCTGATAACTTCTAAGGTTTTAATGCCTGTTTCAGGGTCGATGCCGTACAGTTCAACTTGCGATATTTCGGGGAGCATAAATGTTCCCCCACTAATGTTGATGAAAATACGTTCAACTATCACCTCCCGATTGTTCGATGTGGTAAACACCTGAAAGTTATGATTGTATGGCTTCATTACAAATGTGCGTTTAGGGTACGATACGAATTGAAATTCAACGCTGTTCCTATCCGTTTTCAATATTTTTACGCCATAAGCCAATCGGTTTTGTATCCAGGTAAGTGGTTCTGTTTTGTTTTGGGCTGTTTTTTTCAGCCAGAAAACATCAACAGGATGGTCTTTATTCAGGGTACCATCAAGGTGGTAATTTGCAAAGTACCAAATTTCATTGGCGTCGCGATTGCGGGCAATTTTGAACAAAGGGGCTTTATCAACTGAACTGTTTGAACCTGACCATACCCTCAATCCCCCATCAAACATGAAGAACAGTACCAAAGCCCCTATCTTTAGTTGTTTGCTCATTGCTCTATTGCTTTTCGTTCACCCAATGCAACTTTCTATTTGACATCCTTACCCAGGTTCAGAAATTCATTGGGCGGATGGTAACCCATCGCTTTTTTCACCACCTTCCCTTCGGCATTGATAAAAAGTAAAGTAGGATAAGCACTTACCTGAAACTTCCGGGCTAAAGCAATGCCCTCGCCTTTTTCACCATCGACAGCTACATTAATGAACTGGGTATTGAATAAGTAACCAACTTCGGCATTGGTAAAAGTATTGGCCTTTAAAAGCTTACATGGCGGACACCAACTGGCTGAGATGTCGAGGAAGATCAGTTTGTTTTCTTTTTTGGCCAGTGCAAGGGCTTCGTCCCATGTTCCCTGATGAAAATGAATGCCTTTAACATCTTCGTTTCCGGCTGCATTCCCCTGAAATGTCATCGCGAAAATCAGGATGAAAATTGCTGTTGCTATATTTTTAAGCTTGTTCATGATGTTCTCATTTATTCGGGTTGATATTCTGAATGAACGGTTACCTCAACGGTTTTGGCAACATTCGAAGCAGGTTTTCCTTTTACAAACTCAATCCCGTAATCGGCCAGGGTAATGTTGAATTTACTTGAAACGCTTACCGTGTTACCTTTTACCGTAATGTTTGCAGATTCAGTGATTGGGTTTGTTTTCCCTTTAATGGTCAGATCGCCCGTTACCTTGGCCAGATAGGTGCCATCTTTTGCAAAGTCGACCTCCGAAAGATTGGTAATTTTACCTTTCAACTTTGCCGTTGGAAAAGCTTTGGTATCGAGAAAATTGTCGCTGTTAAAGTGCTTTTGCATCAAGGCTTTTTCAAACTCAAAACTTTGCATGGGTACTGAAAAAACGCCATCGCCGGTTTCGGTATTTATGGTACTGACCGAAGCGTAGTTGTTGGCTTCAATATCCTCGGCCGGAGTGGTAGAGAAGAACTTGATGTGCGTTTTGGTGGTCTTCAACTTTCCGCTTACCTGTGCAATTGTGCTTGTTGACATACTGATGAGTACAATACTCAGGATGAAGCTAATTCGTTTCATGTTATTCATTTTTAAATTGTTATTATTTCTTGTTTTGTTTTAATTGACCAGGGTACAGTTGTTGAGCACAACATCCTGGTAAAGTTCCATGTCGGCATCGTAGGAAGCCCCGGCATTGATTACGCCTTTTACCGTAACGCTTGCCCCCAACGAGAGTGAGCCGATTTCGCCATTGAAAGTGCAACTTACGCCTGCTTTGTCGCTTGCATTTTTCAGGATGATTACTTTATTGCCTGCAAAATCCTCGGTGATTTTATGGACAACTCCCGTAACTTCCAGAATTTTTGAATCTCCGTTGGCGGCCAGGTATTTTTCGTTGGCGGCGTCGGCGTTTTCAAGGTATTCGGTAACCAGGGCCGAGGCCGTTAACTGGTAATCGGTTTTGGCCGAGTGTACATCGCGGTGGGGCATGTTGAACAGGTAGTAGCCTGTTGCCCCGCCAAGAACAATCGCTGCCAAAACAGCAATAAGACCAATTCTGATGATTTTTGAACGTTTCATGTTACACAATGTTAAAGCGTAATCAGTTCAAAGCCTTCAGCTACCAAATTTCTCAGGCTGGGATGGTCATTGTACTCGCTCAGGAGTTCAATGCCAGCCTTTTCTACCTGAGCTCTTACACCAAAGGCGGTGGCACAAAATGAACAGGCTCCGGTAATTTGCCCTTTCAGCCCTTTGTACAGTGCATGAAATTTGTGATCTTCCTTTTCGAGTTCGCCAATCCATTTGGTACCGGCCCCTTCGAAAATGATTTTCAACTCATCGCCCGCTTCGATGGCTTCGGAGGCCAGCATAAAAGCATTCGATACTTTTCCCAAAGCTTCTACTGTATTGGTGTCGGAAAACACCACGATTGCAATTTTTGACATTTTTTTTTGGTTTAAATGGTTTAACAATTATTTGTTTCATTTCAATAGACGTGCGACCTGGCCATTCCTGACAAAAAAATATACAAACCTGGAATTGGATGGGAGTCTGTCAGGTAGCCGGAAAAAACAGCATCCATAAACTAGTAAACAGCAACTTGTTAAAGAAATGAATCTGAAAAGATGGTAGGCACTTCGTAAAAAGCAGATGAGCTTGTTGCTCAGAAAAGAAACGACGATCCGATGTAAATGCCACTGGTTCCCAATTGTCTGTTGGGAGCTATGCCATAGTTCACTGAGATGATGTTATTCGCATTATAAATAATGTATAATCCGCCACCATACGAAAAGTTGATTTTTTGTGTGTCGTTGTTAAACAGACGATTTCGGAAAGGTCCGGGCACCTCCGTGTTATCAACTTTGTATTCGCGGCTGATGTAGGCAGCATCGGTAAAAACTGAAAGGTCGATGTCCCAGTTCAGTTTAAATAAATTGAAAGAGAATATATTCTTGCGCATCTCGATATTGCCAAGCAAGAAACCGTTTGCTGCAATACGATTACGGTAAATGCCCCTGAGGTTAAAGGCTCCTCCAAGACCATCCTGATCCTGCCTTGTATCGTGATATACGGGCAAGGCATAAAAAGGAAGCTTGCCATGCAGTAGTTGCTGGCTGCTCAGGCGGAAAGCTATCACCGCATCTGGGGTGCTCCATCGAAGGTAGTGCCTGAGTGTTGCAATGTGCTTAAGGTACAACGAACTGCTGATGGATGGCGGTGATAAAATAAAATAACTTTCGAACCAGGTACCGTCGGAGCAATTGATTTTATTATTCCGGCTATCGTAGGTAAAACCTAAAGAAATTGTTGTGAGATTGCCGCCCGATTTTTCATCATCATGAATAATACCCCAATCATTGTAAAGCTGATAGAGGGTCATGTTTTCTGAATTCGATTCGGCTAATGATTGATTTTTGTTCAATTTTTCATCATCCACATCGCTGATCAGATAGCGATTCCAGGCCAGACCAAAAAACATTTTCCAGTGCGAAACAGGGAGATTTGTCTGCCAGTCGAGCCTTAGCCTGATGAGCTCCCGTTGGTGCTTATAAAAATATCGGTTGATGTATTCCGATGAATCCGGGTGGCTAAAACCATGCTGATAAACGACCTTTAGCCCGTTGAACCCATAGAAATCGAGCGCAATGTCCTTGATGTAGCTGCTCTCGAAAGTAATGCGACTATCGGGGATCAATGTTTCACTTTCGAAAAGCAGCGACAAGTTGGATGTACCGCCTGTACTGTGAAAAAGCCTGATAAAGGCATACTGATCGTAATCGGGAAAAACTGTTCCATCGCCATAATCGAACAGGTTAATCAAAGCGCCATATTTTAAACCTAAGTCAGGATCAAAGGCCAAAACCGGCGTGCCGCCCCAGGCGAAACCACTTTTCGGCTGTTTTTTGGTGAAAGGCTCCTCATTGTTGGTAAAGGGCTTATTCCTTTGTCCCGACAAAGAAAGGCTGGCAAAAAAGAATGAAGCCATCAGTGCAGTTTTTATCATGGCTATCGCTGATTCTCATTGAATAATTGGATGATCTGATCACGAGTAATAGGGCCTGAACGGTTAAACAGTTGTTTGCCATTTCTGTAAAGTGCAAAATATGGGACGCCTGATAGTTGCAGCGATTTTACCAGTTTTTTACTGGCATCGGCATTGATTTTAACGATAGTGATTTTCCCTGCATATTCGTGTTGAAGGCTATCGATCATGGGCATCATTTGCCGGCAGGGTCCACACCAAGGGGCATAAAAGTCGATCAATACAAGCTCTTCAGTGTTGATAAGCTGACTGAACTCATCGGCCTCCATTTTGTCTGTTTGATCAGGGTGCGCATTGGGCTCAAGAACCACCGGCAGGTTGAGCAGTTCCCATTCCATAATGCCCTGTTTCAGGTTATAAACCTGAGTGTAGCCATTTTTAACCAAAGTTTCTGCTGCCCGTTTGCTCCTCCATCCGGTATTACAATAAAGGAAAATGGGTTCGTTTTTAGGCAACAGCAATAGTTTCTTATGAAAGTCGAATGCATAGTAATTGAGCTGACCAGCTTTGGGCAAATGGCCGTTGGCAAACTCGGTTTCGGTGCGTACATCGAGCAGGGTGCCCTTCATTGAAGTTGAAATCTTTTGGAATTCGACCGAGTTGATGTGTTTTACTAGTTGTGCCTTAGCAGTGAGACCAATTATTGCAAATAAAGTTGCGATAAGTATATTTTTTCTGTTCATTGTTTGATGTTTTTATGAACAGATAGACGATGAATATTAAAATTCCTGACAAAAAAGAGGATAAGATCTTTATCAAATAATTATTCAATAGTTATATCCCTTCATTTCCTCTTCGTTTACTGCCAGCCCCAAGGAAAGCACCATTCGGTTCACAAAATTGAAATAGGAAACAACCAACGAGGCGTCAAGAATGGCACTGTCGGAAAGTCCGTTAATTTTCAAAGCATTCAGATATTTATCATCCTTATATGCCTCGGGGGCAACCGTGAGCAGGTTAGCAAAACTACAAAGTGTTCGTTCGCGAGGAGTTAATTCAACATCCTCGAAATCGGCACGTAATTGATTTACTTTTGCATCGTTTTTCCAGTAATGATTCAATGCCTGAGCATGGTGCAACTGGCAATATTCGCACTGGTTGGCGGACGAAACCACCACCGCCATCATTTCGCGCTCGGCACGCGATAGCTCCGATTTGGAGAACATGATTTCCATGTACAAATCGATATGTTTCACAATGCTCTCGGGGCGAAGGCTCTGGATGGTATGTACATCGGCCAGTTTCCCGCGACTTTTTATCAAGTGATCGTAAATCTCTCTTAACCTTCCGGTTGATTCTTCGTAGGGAATTACTTCTATTCTGCTCATGGTACATGATGATTTATTTAGCATAAGGCCGCAAAGTTTTCATTTCCATTTTCGTGGCGAGCTTTTGTACTCAGGACATTTGCTGCGGCTCGCCAATACCGAAGAGTAAAGCGAAACACAAAATGGCACGAGAAAGGTGAGTGTGACTTTATAACTATTCAATCCTGAAAATGAGAAGCTAAACAGTTGTGGATTATTGATTACATTCAGAATGACTCCAACAATCAGGGCAACTCTGAGCGCCCTTTTTAGTGATTCTCGGGTAATTGTATTCTTTTTGAAGCTTGTTTGTTTCGTAATGGCCCCCATTTTACTCGGTTTTTAACTTCAGAATAATCTCTTCTTTCAGTTTTGATACATCCCCCTGAAGATTTTCCTTTTTGATGTGTTCTCTGATTCCCTCCTCCAGCACAAGGCTTTGTTTTTCATAGTTGGTACAGGCTTTACACATCGATTTATGCAGTTTCAATTGCAGACGTTCGGAAAAGGAAAGTTTAAAGTGAAATTGCTTTTCAATCAGTTCTGTTGCTTTTAAACACGAAAGAAAGAGCAGGTGCATTATCTTTTTCATCATTTTTCTTCTGATTTAATTGTACCAGTTGTTTTCAATACATTCGCGCAACTGAAGTTTTGCCCTGTGTACAATTTGCCAAAAATTGGACGGGCTTATCCCCAATTCCTGACAAATTTCTTCTCCATTTTTTTCCATCAGGTATTTCAATTTTACCGAGGTACTCCATTTTTCGGGAAGTGCGTCGAGACATTTCTTAAGAACTTGCTGAAAGTCATAATTATCGAGCAGATGAGATTCATCGTCCACATGCCAGTCGGTTGGTTTTTGTTGCTCCTGCCATCCGCCATCATGCTCAAAATAATTTGAAAAAAGTTGATCTTCAAATGCGACCGTTTGGTGTACCTTTTTCCGGTAATGATCGATGATTTTATGGTTGAGTATACTGAAAAGCCATGTTTTTGGAGAACTATCACCTTTGAAAGTATCTATCTTTTCTGCTGCTGACAAAAAGGTATCTTGCACAAAATCTTTGGCCAGTTCGCTGTTAGAAACCTTATGCAACGCCCATTTGTAAAGATCTTCAGTATGGCTCTCCACCCAAGTATTGAATTCACTTTTTGCTTGTTGATTCATCGAACTATCTAATTCCATTGTTTAAAGATAATTATTTAGCGTTTGTTGATTTACAGCAACTAGAATTTCTTGTTTCAATTTGTGTGAAGAATCATCAAATGTTAAACAATGAAGGAATTTCATCATAATTCTCAAGGGAAACAAGTCAATTACCAACAATTTTATAAATTAGCGGCTGACTTAACGTACCCTAAAAAATGTCATTCCCGGGAGGACCTGGTATGTAGATATAGTTCATCAAGAAAGATTGAATTAACCTAACTATAAAAAAAATTATTATGAATTATTTCTTTCTGATACCGCTGGCATCACTGCTGGCATTGGCTTTTGCCTGGTATTTCTACCAGAACATGATGAAAAATTCCGAAGGTAATGACAAAATGAAAGAAATTGCCCAGCATGTTCGCGAAGGGGCAATGGCTTATTTAAGAAGCCAGTACAGGGTAGTTAGCCTTGTCTTTCTTATTTTGTTAGTCATTTTGACCATTTTGGCTTACATGGGCGTACAGAATCCTTTTGTGCCTGTGGCCTTCCTCACCGGTGGTTTCTTCTCAGGTCTTTGTGGTTACCTGGGCATGCGTACCGCCACCAATGCATCGGCACGTACCGCTCAGGGTGCATCCGAATCGCTAAACAAAGGCTTGAAAGTAGCTTTCCGAAGCGGAGCCGTCATGGGTTTGGTAGTTGTAGGTTTTGCCCTGCTCGACATCTCAGCCTGGTACCTGATCCTGACCAAGTTGGTTTATACTGCCGAAAACATGCGCGAGGGTCTGAGCTTTCTGGGACTCGACCTGGTGAAAGCCGGTACCGATGAATCTCACAAACTGGTTGAAATTACTGCCATCATGCTCACCTTTGGGATGGGTGCTTCTACCCAGGCTTTGTTTGCCCGTGTGGGTGGTGGTATTTATACCAAAGCAGCCGACGTAGGTGCTGACCTGGTTGGTAAAGTGGAAGCCGG